>CAZEIO010000236.1:0-2657 GCA_964512525.1 uncultured Halobacteriales archaeon | reverse complement strand
CGAGAAGACGTGGCTCCGCGCCGACACCGGCGGTATCGTGGACATGCGCCGGTCCCGCGGCGACCTCGTCGAGGAGGGCGAGACCATCTGCCGCATCACCAACCCGTTCAAGACCGACACCGACCCGGTCACCGCTCCGTTTACCGGCCTGATAGTCGGCGTCCTCGAGAACCCGGTCGTGTACCCCGGGAACCCGCTCTGTCACCTCGTGGCGATGCGAGAGGACACCCTCGCGGCCTACCGCCAGTCCGAGCGGCGGCCGGGGACGACCGTGGCCGGTCCCGCGCCCTGACCCACGGTGGCCGGCACTACCGCGCCCTGCCGGTCTCAGGCGGTCTCGCCGTTCTCGGCGACCGCCGCGAGACGCTCGCTGCCCTCCGCCGCCAGGCCGCCGTGGTAGCACAGGGTGCGCTCTACCTCCAGGTCGGCCAGCGTGGCGACCGAGTCGAGCGCCGTCTCCACGTCCGGCGTGAACTGCTCGTTCGGACCGGCGATCGACCCGTCAGCGGCGACCACGGCGTCGGCCGCGAGCAGTACCTTCGCCTCGGGGAAGTGCAGGGAGACGTGTCCGGGGGCGTGACCGGGGGTGTGGACCACGTCCATCGGCCCGGCGAGGGTGTCGAACCGGACGCCGCCGACGACCTGGACGTCCACGCCCACGGGGTCGGGGCGCTGATCCGGGTCGCCCTTCACCGGATCGCGGTCGCCCTCGACGTACGGCGTGGCCTCGCGGTGGGCGACCACCCCGACGCTCGCGTCCTCGAGAATCTCCCCGGCGCCGCCGACGTGGTCGCCGTCCTGGTGCGTGAGGAAGAGGTCGTGCACGTCAGCCAGGGCGATGCCAGCGTCGGCCAGGTGGTCGTGCACCTTCTCGCGGGCGCCGGGCAGGCCGGCGTCCACCAAGATCGCGCCGCGGCGGGTCTCGACGGCGGCGGGGTGAACCGTCATCTCGCGGTCGCCACGCTCGAACGTCAGCGGCAGGGCGTGGACGCCCTCGGTGAGTTCCATACCGGACTGTCGGACGGCGGCGGCTTCAGCGTTGTCCCGGGGCGGCCGAGTCCCCGACGGCGACGACCGGCCGACCGGCGGAACTCCCGGACGACGTAAGTCCTATACCCGGGGCAGCCCTCCACGAATCCATGAGTCAACGGTACGACCGCGGGACCGTCGAGGACTTCGGTCGGTGGACCGAGTTCTCGGCCGGCATGTGGGCGTGGGTGTTCCACAAGTTCACCGGCTGGGTGCTCGTGGGCTACCTGTTCACCCACATCGCCGTGCTCTCGACGGCCATCGAGGGCGCGGCGACGTACAACGCGACCATCGGCGGTCTCGAGAGCCTCCTGGTGGTGCGGGTCCTCGAGGTCGGTCTGCTCGCGGTGGCCGTCTTCCACATCCTCAACGGCGTCCGCCTGTTGCTGGTTGACCTCGGCCTCGGCCTGGAGTCACAGGACAAGAGCTTCTACGTCTCGATGGTGCTGACCGGTGCTATCACGGTGGCGAGCGTGCCCACCTTCCTCGCCGGACTCGGAGGGGGTGGGTGACGTGGCGACGCACTACTCCTCCTTCGACCGGCGCGGCTGGCGGTGGCTCCTCCAGCGGGTGACCGCCGCCTTCCTCGTGGTGGTACTTGCCTTCCACTTCTTCCTGCTTCACTTCGTCCACCACGCCGCCGAGATCACCTTCGCCGGCACGCAGGCCCGGATGTCCACCGTGGGCTACTTCGCGACGATGTGGCTCTTCCTCGTCACCGCCACGTTCCACGGCGTCAACGGCGTGTACAACGCCCTCGTCAACCAGGGTATCGCCGGCACGCAGAAGCGCGTCGCGAAGGTCGTCCTCGTCGCCGCGAGCGTCCTCCTCATCGTGCAGGGGACCCGCGTCGCACTCGCGATGTCGAACCTCGCCTGACACTGACACCACCATGAGCACGGAACCACAGCAACCCGAGACGGAGACCGAACCGGAGCCGGAGACCGAAGACGAGACCGAGCCGGAGGCGGCGCCACAGGCCCGCCGGATGGCCGAGAAGGCCCGCCGGGCCGAACAGCGCCGCGAGGCGGCGACCGAAGAGCGGCGCCGACGGGCCGCCGACGCCGAGGAGACCACCCACCTGCGGGTGTTCCGCTACGACCCGGACGTCCCCGAGAAGGCAGAACCGCACTTCGACGACTACTACGTCCCCTACGAGGAGGGGATGACCGTCCTCGACGCGCTGATCTACGCCCGCGACGAGTACGACTCCTCGCTGACGTTCAGACACTCCTGCCGGCAGGCCATCTGCGGCTCCGACGCGATGTTCGTCAACGGCCAGCAGCGACTCTGCTGCAAGACCCAACTGTCGGCACTCGACGAGCCGGTGCGGGTCGAACCGCTCCCCCACCAGCAGGTCATCAAGGACCTCGTCGTGGACATGGAGCACTTCTACGAGCAGATGGAGGCCGTCGAGCCGTACTTCCAGGGCGAGACGCCGGAAGACACGACCGCCGAACAGCGTCAGTCCCGCGAGAACCGCGAGAAGGTCAAGATGTCCACCCGCTGTATCTGGTGTGGCGCCTGCATGTCCTCCTGCAACATCGCGGCCGGCAACAACGAGTATCTCGGGCCGGCGGCCATCAACAAGGCCTACCGCTTCGCGATGGACGAACGCGAGGAGGAGG
>CAZEIO010000235.1:0-2665 GCA_964512525.1 uncultured Halobacteriales archaeon | reverse complement strand
CTGAGGTAGTAGGCGGGGTCGGCCGGCCAGCGGGCGTCGTCGAAGATGGCGTCGAAGTGGTCGTCCCAGTCGGTCGGGAAGACCAGCGAGTGGTGTGCGAGGGGGTCCACCGGTCCCTCGACGCCGAGGTAGAGCATGTACGCCGACGGCGCGAAGGTGGCGTCGTCCCACGCGTCCGGACCGCGGACCGCGCCGTCGGCGTCGGCGAGGAGGTCACGGTCGGCAGCCGCCGGCGGGGCGTTGCAGACGACGACGTCGGGCCAGAAGCGACCGGCGTCGGTCGCGACCGTGAACTCGCCGCGCTCGCCGCGGACCGCCTGCACCTCGACGCCGGTCCGGTACTCGACGCCGAGCGACCGGCCGAGGTCGGCGAGTGCCTCGACCACGCGGTACATCCCGCCCTCGGGGTGGGCGACGCCGAGACCGTGGTCGGCCCACGAGAGCATACTGTACAGCGCCGGCGTGTTGTACGGCGACCCGCCGAGGAAGACCAGCGTGTACTCGAGCAGTTGCCGGAGCTTCGGGTGCTCGACGTAACGCCCGACGTGGTCGTCCATCGACCGCAGGAGCGGCAGCGCCCGGCCGGAGCGAACCACGTCGAGGTCCAGCATGTCTCGCAGGCGGGCGCGGTCCTCGTACACGAACCGGTCCATCCCGAGTTCGTACGCCTCCCGGGCGTCGGCGAGGTAGTCGTCGAGGGCGTCGCCGGCGCCCGTCTCGTAGGACTCGAACAGGGCGCGAACGCCGTCGCGGTCGGCGGGCACCGTGGCCGCGTCGAGCGGCGGGTCGGCCGTCCCGTCGGGCGCTCCTGGCCCGTCGTTCTCGTACCAGAACACCCGGTACTTCGGGTCGAGCCACGTCAGGTCGTAGAAGTCACTCGGCTCGTGGCCGAAGTGGTCGAAGAAGCGCTCGAAGACGTCGGGCAGGAGGTACCACGACGGGCCGGTGTCGAAGCTGAAGCCGCGGCGCTCGATGCGGTTGGCGACGCCGCCGAGACGGTCGTGTCGCTCGAAGACGGTCACGTCGGCGCCGTCGGCGGCGAGGTAACACGCCGCCGCGAGACCGCCGACCCCGCCGCCGACGACCGCGACGGAGCGGTCGCTCAGGGCGTCCGCCGCCGACATGGTCAGTCGGAGGCCGCGCCGACCCGGGCGGCCGTCGTCGCCGGCGGCCGCTCGCGCTCTACGGTCTCGACCGCGACGCTGTCGTCGCCGGGTGCCACCCGGAGTTCCTCGACCGAGCGGCGGTAGCGGCTCACCCGGCAGCCGTCCCCGCGGACCGAGATGTGCTCCTCGCAGAGACCGGCGTCGCTGAGCGTCTGTAGCTTCCGGTAGGCCGTCGAGGCACCGATGTCACAGGCCGCCGTCACCTCGTTCGCGGTCATCGGCTCGTCGAGTGCCGCCAGCACCGCGAGGGCAGTCTCGTCACCGAGTACCGCGAGGAGGTCACGGTCACTCCCGCCGTCGTCGTCCCGTTCAGACATGGAGGAGAGTGCGGTGTGGACGCCGTTGACCGGCGACCCACGATATCGCGGGGGTTCAAGTGCGACCGACGGTCGTGAGGGGCCGACGGACGGGCCATCGGGGGGATTAGCCGTCCGCGGGTGGCGCGAGCGACACCGTCGTCTCGCGGGCGACCGCCCCGTCTCGGAGTGCGGTGACGGCCACCGACGCCGGCCGGCCGTCGCCGACGGCCCACGCTGCCGTCACCTCGCCGCGTTCGCCGGGCGACACGGGACCGGTGGCCGAGCGGCCGGCGGCCGTAGTGCCGTCCGTGAGGGTGAGCGTCCCGACCCAGAGTTCGACCGGTACGTCGGTGCCGTTCTCGACGCCGACGCGGAGGACGTAGGTCCGGTCGTCGCCGTCGCCGCGGAGTTCGGAGGCGAGAACCGTCTCCGTCGCCGCCGTCTCCGGGAGGAGTTCGTCGCCGACGCCGGCGCCCTCGGCCGCGTCGGGTCCGTCGGTCCCGTCCGTCACGAACCGCTCCCAGAGGATGCTGCCGAAGGTGAACGACTCGACCGCGACGGGCACGCCGAACGCGAGGACGGCGATCCATCGGATCAGCCGTCGCCGGCCGATGCCGTCGCCGTCCGCCGGCCCGTCGGCGTCCGTGCCGCCGGTATCGGTCGCGTCCGCCGACGTCGCGGCGGCGTCCTCGGTCTGCGGGTCGTCCGCCTCGCGTCCGGCGGCGTCGGCCGCCGGCGTCGCGGCGGAGCGTGGCGGGCACATCGGTCACTCCGGGAAGGGGACGCTCCCCGGCGAGAACAGTCCGTCGGCGACCATGTCGAACAGGGGCACGCCGTACGCCAGGGCGACGAGGACGAGCGCCACGGCGAACCACAGTTTGATGTTGTCGAGCACCGCGGGCGACCCCTCGGGACCGGACAGCGGCTCGGGGATGTCGCCGTTGACGCGCAGGCGACTGTTGCGTGCGCCGACGAGCCAGGTGGCGAGCATCACCCCGACGAACATCGTCGCGGCGACGAACAGGAGCGTTCCGCCGACGGCTATCTGCAGGCGCATCTCGCCCACGCTGCCGGCGACGGCGTCGAAGGCCACCTGGTCGTACTGCGGCTCTGCGGTCCGACGGGGGATGCCCGCGAGGCCGGCGCGGTGCATCGCGTTCGACATCAGCACCATCCCGACGAACCAGACGTACGGCTGGA
>CAZEIO010000234.1:0-2669 GCA_964512525.1 uncultured Halobacteriales archaeon | reverse complement strand
ACGCCGTCGCCGTCGCGGTGGACGTGACCGTCGTGACCGACGACGGCGAGACGCGGGTGACGTGGGTGGTCCGGGCGGTCGGCGGTCCCGCCGCCCGCGACTGAGTCGGCCCGAACCTTTCTGCCGGTCCGCTCGGAGGTGCCCGTATGACAGACGAGGATGCGCCGACCCGCGGCGTTCCGGCGCCGATGACGCCGGGGCGACACCCCGCGCCCGAGAGCGTACAGACAGCGGCGGTCGAGGGGTGGACCGTGACCGACCGGTGTGGCTACGAGTGGGATCCCGAGTGGCTGAACGACCAGTCGAAAAACCAGCACTGCTGTGCCCGTCACGCGTGGCCGGAGAGCGAAGCCGGCCGCTGCTGGTGGCACATGGAGCGCCGGAAGAGCCTCACCGACTTCCTCACCGAGGCCGAGACCGAACGGTACCGGACCTACCGGAAGCGACGACGCGGCGACGGCGACACGACGGCCGGTGGAGAGAGCGAGGTCGAGACCGACGGAGCGCCGCTGTCGGCACTGCTCGACGCCGGCGACGTCCAGCGAGAACTCCTCGGTAACCGACGGTACAACGCGACCGACGTGTCGAACCCGGGCGACGACCGGCACTCGAGTTCGGACCCGGACGCCGGGCGAGTCGCGACGCCGACGGTCGCCCCGACGACCGCCGACGGGGTCCGTGTCTCCGGCCACCCGGCGGAACTGCTCTGTGGGGCAGTACTCGAGGCGGTCCGACTCGAAGACACCTTCGCCTTCACCAACTGCTGGATCAACGGTGCGACGCTGTCGCGGGCAAACCTCCAGGGTGCGGCGATGGCGGGCGTTGACTTAGAGCGCGTGACCGCACTGGACGTGGTACTCCGCGATGCCACCCTGGCCGGCGGCGACCTCCGCGGGGACTTCGACGGCGCTCACATGCACGGCGTGGACCTGACCGACGCCGACGTCTCCGAGGTCGGCTACGAGTACGCCGCGCTCCCTCGCCCGTCGCTGCGGGCGGCGACGCTGACGGACGCGACGCTCACCGCCACGAATCTCGGCCGTGCGGACCTGACCGACGCCGACCTCGCGGACGCCGACCTCCGGCGGAGCAACCTCGAACGGGCGGCGCTGACGCGGGCCAACCTCTTCGGGGCCGACCTCTCGAACGCCCGCCTCTACGGGACGGTCCTCGGAGAGGCCCAGATGAACGACGCGACGACACTCCTGTCGGGGACGTTCGTCTCGCTCCGTGGCGACCGCGCGGTCTGTGCCTACGACCCGGCGAACCCGCACGCTCCCCGCGACGACCCGGGTGACTCCGGTCGCGGCGCCGGCGAGACGGCGGCCACGGACGGCACCGACGGCCCCGTCGACCGCTGGACGAAGGCGGCTGGCACCTACCGGAAACTCGAGACACTCGCCGCAGAGAACTCGTTTCCGGGCGTCCAGCGGTCGATGTTCGTGCGACGCAAAGACGCCCAGCGACGCAAGCACCGCGAGACGGAGGGCCGACTCGCCCCGAACCACGTCGGTGCCGCCGTCTCGTGGGTCGTCTTTCGCTACGGCGAGGGGTACGCGCGAGTGCTGTCCTGGTGTGCGATGCTGGTCGTCGGCTTCGCGCTCCTGTTTCCCCTCGGCGGCTGGATACGCCCCGTCGGCGACGGTGCCACGCTTGGAACCCGAGTCACGTGGGGGCGGATCGTCCGGGAGCCGACGCTGTTCTGGGACAGCATCTACTACAGTACGCTCACCTTCACCAACCTCGGCTTCGGGGACTTCCGTCCCGCCGGCTCCGTCGGACAGGCGCTGACCGTCGCCGAGACGGGCGTCGGCGTGGTGATGCTGTCGTTGCTCGTGTTCGTTCTCGGCCGCCGGGCGGCGCGGTGACGGCTGGCCGGTCAGAAGACGTCCCGAATCTCGTTCAGGCGCGCTCGAGTGACGTCGCCCTCACGGAACACCGTCGGCTCGCCGGTGAGGTCGACGATGGTCGTCGAGGTCGTAGTCCACGGCAGCGATTCGCCGCCCAGAACGAGGTCGACGCGGTCGCCGACCTGCTCGACGGCCGTCCGGAGGTCCACGAGCCCCTCTCGGACGGCGCCCGAGCGGTTCGCGGACGTGGCCGCCAGCGGGTCGACCCGTGCGGCGAGTCGCCGCCACACCGGCGTCCGGAAACTGCCGACACAGACCGTCGGGAGGTCGCTGACGAGAAACGGCTCGACGCGACCGGTTCGCTCGAGGATGACGTTGAACGGGCCGGGCCACAGCGCCGTCACCAGTGCCTCCATCAGCGCCTCGCGGTCGGTCTCGCCGTACAGTCGCCAATCACCGGGGTCGTGAAAGAGCAACGACAGCGGCTTCGACCGATCGCGGCGCTTGACCTCGTACACCCGCTCGACGGCTCGTTCGTCGGTGGGATCGGCCGCGAGGACGACGTTCGTATCCCCCGACACGGCGACGACGCCACCGTCGCGGACGACCGCGGCCGCTCGCTCGACGTGTTCGGTCGTCGGTGCGAGAACCCCCTCCGGCCACTCGCCCGCCCCCGGGGACTCCATCGTTGCCGGTTACCGGGTTCACGCCGGCGACTCAAAAGCCTGTGCCGGTCTCACCGCAACAGTCCCGCGAGACCGTCCCGCTGGACGCGCTTGTAGGCGTCCCACGCGGGCGTGGCGACCTCGCCGGGGTGAG
>CAZEIO010000233.1:2065-2676 GCA_964512525.1 uncultured Halobacteriales archaeon | reverse complement strand
CACCGGATCGGCCTCGTAGGTCCCGGTCGCGGCCGCGTCGCCGCCGAGGTCGACCGTCAACACCTCCGTGTCGCGCTGGATCTCGACTCCCTCGATGTCGTCCTCGAACCGGTCGACGTACCGGCCGACCGTCGTCACGAGGTTCGCCTCCGCCCGGTCGCTCTTCCGGAACCCGACGTCCGCGTCGGCGATCGCGCCGTCCGCTAGCGTCTCGGCGTCCAGCCCTATACAGTGGTTCCCGGCCCGTCGCCTCGTGTACTCGCGACCGTCGTACCGGACGGTGAGCTCCCCGGTCGACGTGGCGCCCGCGCGCCGGAGGTCCTCCGCGCTGGGCTGGTTCGCCACCCGGTCGGTCTCGACGTCGATCTCCAGCCCGTCGAACCCCCAGCGCTCGAACGGGTCGTCGGCGCCGTCCGGCGGGCGACCGTCCAGCCACACCTCCGCGTCGGCGACGTCGTCGAGGATCGCCGCGGCGTCGGCGTCGAGCGCCTCCCGGTCGGTCGGCCAGCGGTCCTCGGCCATCCGTCGTCGAACGTACTCCGCTCGCGGCTATTCAACGTTTTCGCTACCGCCACCGGCCCTGCGGTCGCGCCGTCGCACCGTCGCGCGCT
>CAZEIO010000233.1:0-2026 GCA_964512525.1 uncultured Halobacteriales archaeon | reverse complement strand
CCGGCTCTACGACCTCGCGCTCCTGCTGTTCGTCCTCGTCGCCGCCGTCGCCATCGTCGCCGTCGGTGGCGTCCTCCTCGTCCGGTGGCCGGGCGAACTCACGCCGACCTACCAGACGTTCCTGACCGACTCGCTCATCCCGCTGGCGACGCTGATACTCGCCATCCCGACGGCGTGGACGGTCCAGCAGAACCGCTTCGCCAACCGCGAGCTGCGCCGCGACCGCGAGAAGCCGATCGCCGTCGACGAGATCCGCTCGGTCCTCAACCCTGCCATCGCCGACCTCAAGCAGAGCCTCGACCACATCGAGGAGGTCGGGGACTCGCCGAAGTTCAGCTGGTACTACTCGCGCGGGAGCGATCGCCCCCACGACACGACGGTCCCGGGGACGGTCTTTCCGTGGCTGGAGTCCACCCACGACCGCGCGGCGCTCCAGTACTTCCGCGAGGACGACCCGACGCTGTTCGCGCAGATGGAGCGCCAGGACCGCCTCGTCGAGCGCGCCTCGACCACGGCCGACGAGATCGCCGCCGTCGTCCGCCCCCGGCTCGAGGCGCACGTCGACACCCACGCCGTCCGCAACCGCGAGGGGAAGCGCCCGGACCTCGACGACCTCACCGCCGCGGTCGTCCACCGGACCGACTCGTACGGCGAGGAGCACCCGGACCACGAGGTCTGGGCCGCCCACCGCGACGACCTGATCGCCATCCTCGACGAGCACGCCGCGGAGGCGCACGACCGCCTGCTCGACGAGGAGGCGGCGGTGATCGACCACTCGGAGACGCTCCTCGAGAGCCTCTACGGCAGGCGGATGCGCCTGCGGCGGCGGCATGGCATCTCGTCGTCGGAGATCGAGGACGCCTGAGCGGAGCGGGAGACACTTACCGGAGGGGGTGCAACACGTTGCCGAATGGCGACCGACCGCTCCCGACGCGCCCTCCTCGCCGCGAGCGGGACCGCCCTCGCGGGGCTCACCGGCTGTCTCTCGCGGCTCGTCGGCGTCCCGACGCCGCAGGCGACCTCGACCCCGACCCCGGCAGCCGGAACGTCGACGCCCGTGAGCGTCTGCTCCGAACCGCTCCCGGACCGGTTCTCCGACGACGGGCCGACGACCGACCCCCGCCCCCAGCCGTGTCCGGAGAAACCGGTCCCGATCGAGCCGTGTCCGGCGCGCGACTACGCCGTCGGCCTGGAGCGCCACCTGGCGTACGGTCGAGCGTTCGACGGGTACGTCGGCGTCGAGAGCATCGAGTTCCGGGTCGCGCCCCCGGTCGTCCGCCCGGCCGAGACCGGGATCATCGTCCACAGTGCCGCCCTCCTGCGCGGCACGGCCGAGGCCGAGGCGGGGGAGACGCCGTCGTCCGGCTCCCTCCAGGAGTCGTTTCGCGAGCCCTACTCGTTCAGCTACCACGTCCACCCGGCGGGCACGTGGCGGGCGGTCGGCGAGAGCGGCAGCACCGCGAGCGAGCGCCCGCGCGAGGACGGCGAGCAGGTCTCCTGCAGGTAGTCGACACCGGGCCGTCCGGAACGTGTCCGGTTTCCGAGCCGTCCGTCGCTCCCCCGATCGCAGCGATCCGATCGATCCCCGATCCACTGACCGGTCGGAACACGCCCGGCGCGCAACGATCTGCGGTTACCGTCACCCCACCGACTGCGCCTCGTGTTAGTATGTTACGATCCCACAAGTTACAATATCCCGACGGTTCAGTCGGGTGCCATGGATCACGTCAACGACAACGACCACCTCCGGCAGGGGGGCGTGGGGTTCCGGGAGGCGCTCGAGGCGGCGCTCGCGGACGCCGAGAACGCGACGCTGTTCATCGAGGGAGTCAACGCGACCGAGGCGGGGAAGCGCCAGCAGGAGCGGTTCTACAACGCGTTCCTCGACGGCGACGCGGAGCTGACGTCCGTCGCCGACCTCGCGGACCGGGCCGACGGCGACCTCGAGGAGCCGGTGAACGTCGACTTCCCCGACGACACGGAGTCCGACGCCGCCGCGTCGGAGGACGAGGAGGGGGACGTCGAA
>CAZEIO010000232.1:0-2713 GCA_964512525.1 uncultured Halobacteriales archaeon | reverse complement strand
GCATCGCCCGTGTCACGTCGCCGCCGAAGTCCACGTGGCCCGGCGTGTCGATGAGGTTGATGAGGTGGTTGGTGTCCCCGTACTCGTGAGTCATCGAGACGTTCGCGGCGTCGATGGTGATGCCGCGCTCCTGTTCGTCCTCCTCGGTGTCCATCGCGAGCTGCTGGCCGGCCGTGTCGTCCGATATCATTCCCGCGCCGGCGAGCAGGTTGTCGGTAAGCGTGGTCTTCCCGTGGTCGACGTGGGCGGCGATGGCGATGTTCCGGATGTTCTCCGGATTGTCCATCAATCGCACACACTCGTCGACGATCTTCTGTCGCCTACTCATTGGCGAACCGTACCGTGAGCGGGGACAAAAGGGTAGTGATCCGCCGAGGGCGAGCGTCGCGCGGCGACGAGGGATACGGTCCGTCTGGACCGTCACTCCCGACGGTAGCCGACGACGGGGTGCGACCGCCACCACCGCTGACTGCCGGCGGCGACGTCGAGTGACGGCCGGCGGAACGGTTATTCGTGATCGATTCCGTAGGTACTGGGGATGACGATACCCGGCTACGACCCCGACGATCTCGACGCGGCGCTCGAACGGGCGATGGCCGACCGCGACCCGGCAGAGTACCTGACCGAGGCCGAGCGGTCGCGGTGGCAGGCGGGCGAGGGCCTGTCGGACCTCCTCGACGACGAGGACGTCGAACGCCTCCTCGTTCCCGAGACGGACGACGCCTGACCCTTCCCGGCCCCTCCGGCGGGGAACCGCCACCCTCCGCCGGCACAAGAGTCAAATCCGCGGGCCGTCTGAGAAAAACTGACATGGACGTTCGCGTTCGAGGTGCCGTCCCCCCGGCACCGTTCCTGTCGGCCCGGGACCTCCTCGAGACGGAACACACCCTGGAGCGCCCCGTCGAGGTGCAGGTCCGCGACGACCCCGACGAACGGACGTGGGCCGCCCACTACGACGACCGCCACGTCCTCAACGTCTCCCGGCAGGCCGCCACCAGCGCGATGGCCCGGGAACTGGCGCTGCACGAACTCGCACACATGGTCCGCCACGAGGAGGGCCACGCCTCCCACACCCAGTCCACGAAGGAGGCACTCTTTCTCGCGCTCGCGGGCAACTCCGTCGAGAAGCGTCGCATCGCCCACTGTTACCAGATAGCGAACCACATGCGGGACATCTACGCCGACGATATCACCCTCTCGGTCGGTCCTACCGACAAACTCGTCTCCTTCCTCGAGGCGTCGCTGGCGACCGCCATCGCCGACACACCCGTCCGTCCCGGGCAGACGTGGGGTTCGCGACCGGCCGTCGGCGACGGTCCGGGCGGCGGTCTCCTCGGCGACACCGACGCCGACGAACTGCGGCCGCTGACGGCCGGGTCCGACCCGGATATCACCGCCGTCAACGCCGCCTTCGCCCTCGCCCTCGTCGAGCGGCACGACCTCGTCGGCGACGACCACCGTCTCTACGACCTCGCCCACGCCGCCGCCAGCGACGCCCCCGGTGTCTCGCTGTCGGCGTTCAAGCGCCGCTTCGCCGCCCTCGGCGAGGACCCGAGCGAGAGCGAGTTCCGCAAGGCTCTCGTCGAGACCACCCGGGCGTACGCGACCGGCGGCGACCACGCCGCCGACTGACTCCCGGCCCGGCCTGGCTTGGCCTGGCCCGACCCGGCTCCGTCGCCGTCACCGGGTCAGCCGCGTCTCGGGTTCCGGCTCCGCGCCCCCGTCCGTCCGCGACCGTTCGCACCGGAACTCTACCGTGATCGCGTCGATCGCCTCGCCCGCCTGGTCCACGGCGGCGATCCGCAGGCGCCCGGCGTGTGGTATCCGACCGAGCGTCTGCCGGTACGTCTGGCGCGGCGTCTCCTCTAAGAGCGGAATGCGGTAGTCGTCGGTCGTCCCCGTCACGCGGACGGCGTCCACCCCGCCGGCCTCGTCCGGGTTCAGGGTGACCCGCAGCGTGGCGTGTCCGTCGTCCGCGACGACCCGGGCCTCCCGGACGGCGCCGTCCGTCGCGCCGCCGCTGACGACCAGCGTCTCGCAGGTGGTCCCCGAACTCTCGTCGGTTCCCGTCCCGGTACATCCCGCCAGTCCGGTCGCGGTGGCCGCGGCGAGGAGCAGTCGTCGTCGCTCGAGGTGGACCCGGAGCACCTCCGGTCCTCGGCGACGGGCGCAAAAAAGCGACGGGGTCGGTGGCGTCAGTCGTCCGAGGTGGTCTCGACCGTCGGCGTGGTGCCCTCGATACCGGGCAGGCCCTCGACGCCCATGTCCGAGAGAGTATCCTTCAGTTCGCGTTCGTCGGCGACGTTCTGGCTGAGTTCCATCGCCTGTGCGAAGTTCTTCACCAGTCCACAGTTCGGTCCCTCGGGAGTCTCCGACGGACACACTCGCCCCCACTGGGTGGCGTGAAGGTCACGGGCCTCGAAGTGGGGCTGTGAGCGGCTGAGCGGCGAGCGCAGGCGTCGCAGGTGCGAGAGGACGCTCATGTGGTCCTTGCGGTCCACCAGTTGGGCGACGCCGGTCCGGCCGCCGGTCCAGTTGCCCGTCGCGATGGGATGTTCGAGGCGCTCGGTGAGGACGTCCGACCGGACGACGGTGTTCACCGAGAGCTTCCGGTTGCGCATGTTGGCCCGCTCGAGCTGGTACTTGACGTCGCGGCCGAGTTTGTTCAGCGCCGTGCGGAACAGGTCCTTCATCAGGTCGCCGCTGACCTTCA
>CAZEIO010000231.1:0-2717 GCA_964512525.1 uncultured Halobacteriales archaeon | reverse complement strand
CGACGCTCGGCAACAAGATAATCGCCACCAGTCAGTGGCTCCAGCGCACCCGCCGCGACGTCGGCGACTGGTACGACGTCCCGTTCAAGTGGAACGACGAGGAGGTCCGGCTCCCGCCGGAGATAGACGACCGCGCCCAGGAGGGCAACAAGTACACCCCGACGTGGTCCAGCGACGACGACCGGGTGGACGTGCCGGAGACCATCCGTGGCTGGCGGCGCTACAAGGGAGAGAACGACCTCGTCGGCTTCGCCGACATGCTCGAACGAGTGAAGCAGGGGTCGCTGTTGCCGAACGTGGACTACCTCGTCATCGACGAGTTCCAGGACATCACCACGCTGCAGTACGACGTGTACGAGGAGTGGAAACCCCACATGGAACGGGTGCTCATCGCCGGCGACGACGACCAGGTGGTGTACGCCTGGCAGGGCGCCGACCCGCGACTCCTCCTGAACGAGGGCGGCGACGACGTCATCCTCGACACCTCCCACCGGCTCCCGTCGCGCATCCTCAACACCGTCCAGCACGAGGTGCGACACATCGCGGAGCGCCAGGAGAAGAACCTCTCGCCGCGCAAGGAAGGCGGCGTCGTCGAGTCGATGTCGCACCCGTCGATGCTCGACCTCGCGCGAGACGTCCGCCAGACGGTCAACGGGAGCGACGGCGACTCGGTGATGGTGCTGTTCCGGGCGCGCTACCAGATGTTCCGGTTCGTGGACGAGTTCATCACCGAGGGGATGCCCTTCCGCGTGATGACCGACCAGCGGATGTGGACCGACCGTCTCACGGACTACATCCGCGGCATCGAGGCCATCCACGAGGGCGAGCAGCTGACCGGCCTGCAGGCTCGTCGGCTGGCGGACATGCTCGACGACACGGCCTTCGGTGCCAACGACCGCGACGCCCTCTTCGACGCCGTGGACGACCGGCAGGCCGAGGCCGAGGTCGAGGACCTCACCGAACTGTACGTGGACCCCGACTTCGTCGAGGACCGCGCCCCGTTCGTCCCCGACCCGGCCGCCGCCGCCGAGATGGTCCGGAAGGTCACCAAGTACCAGAAGAAGTCGATGAAAGCCTACTTCGCCTCCGGCCAGTACGCGGGGATGGACCCCTCGCAGGTCCGGGTGGGTACCATCCACTCCGCGAAGGGTCGCGAGGCCGACCACGTGTACGTCGCCACCGACCTCACCGAGAAGGTGGTCGAGCAGATGGCCGCCACCGTCCCCGACCCGACGGCCGTCGATGGCGTCGAGGAGTTCACGAAGACCACCTCGCCCGTGCCCGTCCTCACCGACAACGAGCGTCGCGTCTTCTACGTCGGGATGTCCCGTGCCCGCGAGCGACTGGTCGTCCTCGAGGACCTCGTCGGCGGCGCCCCGACGCTCCCCATCGACGTTCTCCTGCACAACCGCTTCGTGGACCGGTCGAGCGAGGAACTCGTCGAGGAGTCGCAGTTGCCGCCCGAGGAGACCGAGGTCGCGCCCGAACCGTAGGTCTCCCGTCCCGGCGCGGACCGCTCCCGGCGTATCAGAACTGACATTCACAACACTTTCGAGACGCGAGTGCCGACGGTGTGTATGTTCACGGGAATCATCGAGGGGACGGGCGTCGTCACCGACGCTACGGCGAGCGAGGGCGGCCGCCGACTCCGGATCGCGGCGGACGTCTCGGACCTGTCGGGCGGGCAGTCGATCGCGATAAACGGCGTCTGTCTCACGGTCGAGTCACACGGCCGGTTCGACGGTGACGCCGCCTCCGTCGGCGGTCTCGACCCCGAGGCGGTCGCGGGCCGGGCGTGGTTCGAGGTCTTCCTCGCCGAGGAGACGGTCGAACGGACCTACCTCGACCGTCTCGGTCCCGGCGACCGCGTGAACGTCGAGCGGTCACTGCGGGCCGACGACCGCCTCGACGGCCACTTCGTGCAGGGACACGTGGACGGCACCGCCGAGACGGTCGCCGTCCGCGAGGTCGGCGACGACTGGCGCTTCGAGTTCTCCCTGCCCGACGACCTGGCACCGTACGTCGTCGAGAAGGGGTCGATCTCGGTCGATGGCATCAGTCTCACCGTCGCGAGCGTCACCGACGACGGGTTCGAGGTCGCCATCATCCCGGAGACGTACCGCCGGACGACGCTCTCGGAGAAGGCCTCGGGTGACCCCGTCCACCTCGAGGTGGACGTCGTCGCGAAGTACGTCGAGTCGATGCTCGAGGGACACGCGACGTAGGGCGGCGGTCGCGGACTACTCGCCGTCCTCGGGTGCGGTGGCGACCGCGTCGGTCCCGACGGCGTCGTCGAACTCGGCCAGTTCCGCGGCGAGGTCGGGCGTTCCCCCGGCGCCGACGTCGTGGTACGCCCGCCGGTAGCGCTTCAGTTTGCGGTAGAGGTAGTAGCCGGCCAGCGAGTCGTACGAGACGACGAACCCGATGAACGCGACCGCGGGCGGCGCGCCAGTACTCACGGTCACGAGCGCCGGCACGATGCCGACCAGCGAGTTGTACACGGCGTGGACGAGTGCGGCGAGCAACAGGCCCTTGACCACGAGTGGGCCGGCCCGGTCGGGGTTGAACTTCGCGAGACCGAGGTAGTAGCCGGCGATCCCGGAGTAGATGACGTGGCCCGGCCCGGCGAGCGCCCGGACCGCGGCGATGCCGAAGCCGCCGTTGCCGGCCATCAACTGCTGTGAGATGTAGAGGGCGTTCTCGATGGTCGCAAAGCC
>CAZEIO010000230.1:0-2730 GCA_964512525.1 uncultured Halobacteriales archaeon | reverse complement strand
GGGAGATAGACCTCGGCGCCTACGAGGAGCGCCTGGAGGCCCGCCTCGGGAAGTCCCGCGAGATGATGCGTGTCGTCCTGAACAAGGCGAAGACCGACCCGAAGCGCGTCGCTCTCGCCGAGGGCGACGACGACAAGATGGTGCGGGCGGCGTACCAGCTCGTCGAACAGGGCATCGCCGACCCCATCCTCGTCGGCAACCGCGAGCGCATCGAGCGCCGCGTCGCGGAACTCGGGCTGGCGTACACGCCCGACGTCGTCGATCCCGTCGCCGACGCCGCCGACCACGAGGAGTACGCCCAGCGACTGTACGAACTGCGTCGGCGGAAGGGTATCACCCGCAGCGAGGCGACCGAACTCGTCCGCGACCCCAACTACCTCGCGAGCGTGATGGTCGAGATGGGCGACGCCGAGGCGATGCTCACGGGGCTCACGCATCACTATCCCTCCGCGTTGCGGCCGCCGTTGCAGGTCATCGGCACCGCCGAGGACGCCGAGTACGCCGCCGGCGTGTACATGCTCACCTTCCCCAACCGGGTGGTGTTCTGCGCGGACGCCACCGTCAACCAGAACCCCGACGCCGACGTCCTCGCGGCCGTCACCGAACAGACGGCCGACCTCGCCCGTCGCTTCAACGTCGAACCGCGGGCGGCACTCCTGTCGTACTCGAACTTCGGGAGCGTGGACGCCGAGGGACCACGCCGGGTACGTGCGGCCGCCGACCGGTTGCGGTCGGACCCCGACGTGGACTTCCCCGTGGACGGCGAGATGCAGGCCGACACCGCCCTCGTGGACGACATCCTCCACGGGACCTACGACTTCTCCGACCTCGACGCGCCCGCGAACGTCCTCGTCTTCCCCGACCTCGAGGCGGGAAACATCGGCTACAAGCTGTTGCAGCGACTCGGCGGCGCCGACGCGACCGGACCGATGCTCACGGGGATGGACGCGCCAGTACACGTCCTCCAGCGTGGCGACGAGGTCAAGGACAGCGTCCACCTCGCCGGTGTCGCCGTCGTTGACGCGCAGGGCGAGTAGCGACCGTCAGTCGCTCGCCCAGTCCGAGGCACCGGAGGACGAGGACTCCGTGGTCGTGGTCGTCCCGCGAGAGCGCCGCGACGGCGGCGGGCAGCCCTCCCGTTCGCCGGTGGTGCCGGGCAACACGCAGCGGTCCGGCTCCCGGTTGACGTGGGTGTAGCGGTCGGGCGTGTTCGCGAGGGGGTGGGCGGGATTGTGGTCCGAGTCGATGCGAGCGGCCCGCACGTCGGCGAAGCCGGAGATGCGGGCGCGGATGCCCCGCCAGTGGTTCCGGGAGTCACGCGGGACCGTCAGCGGTCGCGGCGGGTCGAGGTCCGGGTGTCCGCCGGCGAGGATGGCGCTGTTGACGTTTGAAGCCAGGTCGTCGTGGTCAACGAGGACGCCGACGGCGGCGTCGTCGGGCGCTCGCTCCGCGAGGACGTCCAGGCCGAGGTGGAGCGCGCGGTACTCGGCGACGTTGTTGTCCGGCGCCCGGTCGGGGAGCGCCACCCGGGAGACGCGCCGTCCGTCGCGCGTCTCGATGACGGCACCCAGTCCACCGTCGTCGCCGTCGCGGTAGGAGCCGTCGGTGGCAACGTAGTAGTCCCGGTGGTGCGTGCGCGGCGGGTGCGCGATGTGGGGTGTCGGGGACTCGTCGAACAGGTCACGCAACGCAGGCCGGCCGTGAGCGGCCATGCTGTCGTTCCGAACCGGCCCAACTTAAACCTATCCGGGCCACGGGAGAGCGTCCGACGCCAGCGGGGGACCGACCGGGAGCGAGGACGACGCGGTGCTACGACCGGCTCGCGTAGGGGTGCCCGACGTAGAGGGCGAGCCCGTTGACCGCGAGCAGAGCGAGGAAGGCGGTCATCTCTGCGGTCGTCGAGAGTCCGTCGGCGAGGAGCGCGAGGTTGAGGAAGGGGAGTGCAACGGCGGACCAGAACGCCGCGCCGCGGGCCGCCGGAGCGGCGGTGGTGGTGAGACTGTCGAGCGTGTCGCGGAGGCGCTCGCCCGCGGCGGAGACTCGTGGCGCGAGCGAGCGCTCGTCTCGTGAGAGGGGAGGGCTCGGCATGGTGGGCACCGTCGTATCCGTGTGACCACACCGTCATATAATGGGGCGAGTCTTCCCGTCGTTTCAGGTCGTTTTACGCGAGTTCTGCCGACGTTATTGCGGTTGCAGCGACCGCGAGACATTTTATCCACGCCGCTCGACCGGTTTCGGGAGAACCAGCCGAAACTGCCGGTGACCGAAGCGACGAACCAGTAAGACGACCCGTCGCCACGAGCGGGGCGCTGACGGGACCGAACGAAGGCGAAGACGACGCGAGGAGTGCGTCCTACTGGAAGCCGATACGCGAGGAGCGCCGGGTGGCGGCGGGGTCGGCGCTGCCACCGCGGAACTCGTCCTCGATCTGGTCGTAGTAGTCGAGGATGTCCTCGGTGATCGTCGGCCGCACGGACTCCATCGCCGTGTGGAAGTGGCGCATGCCGACGGTCTCGGCGTCGTCGTCCTCGCGGAGGGCCTCGATGGCCGCCTCGCGGGCGATCGACTCGAGGTCGCTGCCGACGTAGCCGTCCGACATCTCGGCTATCTCGCGCAGGCTGACGTCGGGCGACAGCGGCGTGTCGCGGGTGTGGATCTTGAGGATCTGCTCGCGGCCCTCGACGTCGGGCTGGCCGATCATCACCAGGCGGTCGAACCGGCCCGAGCGGA
>CAZEIO010000229.1:0-2753 GCA_964512525.1 uncultured Halobacteriales archaeon | reverse complement strand
CCGCCTCCGCGACGGCCCGCGAGTACGACCGCGCCAGACCGCCGACGCCGAGGTTGGTCCCGCCGTAGTGCCGGACGACGGCGGCGACGACGTTCTGCAGGTCGCGCTGGACGAGGACGTTCAGCGCCGGGTCGCCGGCGGAACTCGTCGGTTCGCCGTCGTCTGCGGCGTACTCGCGGAGGGGGTCCTCGCGGACGCGGTAGGCCGGGACGACGTGGGTCGCGTCGGGGTGGTCGGCGCGGACGTCGGCGACGAACGCCTCGGCTGCGTCGCGGTCGCGGGCGGGTTCGACGAGACCGACGAAGACCGAGCCCGCAACCTCGAACCGTGTACGGCCGGGACCGCCGACGGTGCGGTACGGTGCGGGGCCGTCGCCCCCGTCGGGACGCGACTGGTCGCCGGGCGGCGTTCCGGTCACGTCACTGGATGGTGATCCGCCGGACGTAGTCGAGGTCGCGAATCTCGTTGATCAGGTCGCCGGGCAGGTCACCGTCCACGACGAGGTAGAGTCGCGGCTCGTCGGTGAACTCGGGGTCCTCGCTGATGGTCTGTCGAACCGAGATGCCGCGGTCGGCGATGACCGACGTGACGCCGGCGATGATGCCCTCTCGGGCGGGATCGTCTGGAACTACGGTGAGGACCGTCAGGTCGAGGACGGGCGCGAGGTCCATCAGCGAGGGAATCGAGGAGATGTTCTGGAAGATGCGCCGGAGTTCCTCGTCGGCGAGGATGGCGTCGGTCGTGGCGTCCACCACCCGGCGGTCAACGCCTATCTCGCGGGCGATACCGGTGTTCGGTATCTCGATGCCGCCGGAGACGACCCGCCCCTCGTCGCTGACGGAGAAGCCCCGCTCCAGGAGCAGGCGGATCACCGCCTGCTGGGACGGCGAGTCCGCGAACTTCTCCATTATCTCGTCGAACATGCGCTGAGGGTCGGCGGCCGGCCTCATAATTCGACGGTTCTCGGGGGTGTAGCCGCGGACCGGGCGAGAACGCCGGCGCGGACGGGACGGCGGCCGGCAGACGGGTCAGAGCTGGCCCTTCGTGCTCGGGACGCCGCCCCGTCGCTCGTCGAAGCGGGTTGCGTCGTCGAGTGCGCGGGCGAACGACTTGAACAGCGCCTCGACCTGGTGGTGGGCGTTCGGGGCCGGTTCGACCGTCGCGTGCAGCGTACACCCGGCGTTGTGCGCGAGCGACTCGAAGAAGTGCCGGGCCATGTCCGCGGTCAGGTCGCCGACGGCGTCCTGCGCGAACGCGCCCTCGAAGTAGAAGCGTGGACGCCCGCTCAGGTCGAGGGTGACGCCGGCGACGGCCTCGTCGAGCGGTACCCGGCGGTCCGCGAACCGCTCGATACCGGCGCGGTCGCCGAGTGCCTCGTCGAGAGCCGTACCGACGGCGATGCCCACGTCCTCGACGGTGTGGTGGTCGTCCACGGCGAGGTCGCCGTCGGCCCGCACCGTCAGGTCGAGGAGACCGTGCGTCGCGAGGGCGGTCAGCATGTGGTCGAAGAACCCGACGCCGGTCTCGACGGTGGCCTCGCCGTCGCCGTCGAGGTCAACGACGACCTCGACCTCGGTCTCGCCGGTCTCGCGGGTGACGGCGGCCGTTCGCTCGGCCGGGTCGCCCGTGTTCGCCTCGTCGCCGTCCTCGTCGCCCTCGGTCATGCGGGCGACTGCGAGCGGCGGTCACAAGTCCGTTCCGGTGGCGTGACACGCCGCGACGGACGGAACGGTCCGTGCGACGACGTGACCCACCTTCGTACTCAGTCCGCGACCGCGTCGTTCGCCGCCGCGAGCGTGAACTCCCCCTCGTACAGCGCCGTCCCGACGACGACGGCGGCGGCCCCGGCGTCTGCGAGTGCCTCGACGTCCGCCAGCGTGGCGACCCCGCCGCTTGCTATCACCGGCACGTCCGCGGCCGAGACGACCCGGCGGACGGCCTCGACGCGGACGCCACCGAGGCGACCCTCGCGGTCCACGTCGGTAAAGAGGATGCCCGCCGCGCCGAGGTCGGCGTACCGGCGGGCGGCGGCCGCGGGGTCGAGACCGGTGCCCTCGGTCCAGCCCTCGACGACCACCTCGCCCTCGCTGGCGTCGAGGCTGACGACGACGCCGTCGGGGTAGTCCGCGGCGATGCGCTCGACGAACGCCGGGTCCTCGACGGCGGCGGTGCCGACCACGACGCGGTCCACGCCGGCCGAGAGCAGCGACCGGGCGTCGTCGTCGGTGCGGATGCCGCCGCCGACCTGTACCGCGACGTCCTCGCCGACGGCGTCCACGACGGTCTCGATGGCCGCGGCGTTCGCCCGTTCGCCCTCGAAGGCGCCGTCGAGGTCAACCAGGTGCAGGGTCCGGGCGCCGGCCGCGACCCACCGCTCTGCGGCCGCGACCGGGTCGCCGTAGCGCGTGCCGGTGCCGCGTTCGCCGCCCACCAACTGTACGACCTCGCCGTCCGTCACGTCCACCGCCGGGACGACCTCGAACGAGGGGAACATCGTCATCGCCCGTCGATTGCCGCCGGGTGCGGGTAAGCGCGTCGTCTGTCGCGGGCGTTCGAGACCGGGGTTCGACCCGACGGCGACGGTACGGCGACTGACACGGTCGATCCTGATGATCCGGCGGAGTGACAGGGTTCAAGACCTTCCAGATGGTATCTGACGGTGATGCCTAGCGTTGAATACCTGAACTACGAGGTGCTGGACGACCACGGCTGGTCGATGGACGACGACGACCTCTTCGAGAAGGCCGCCGACG
>CAZEIO010000228.1:0-2790 GCA_964512525.1 uncultured Halobacteriales archaeon | reverse complement strand
CCAGGACAAGATCGAACTCGACCGCGTGGTCGAGGTGGTACGGACGCTCCCGACGCAGTCGAAACTCGTCCTGTTCTCGATTCTCCTCCTGGAGGAGAACGACGTCCACAACATCAACACCGGCGAAGTGTACAACATCTACAAGCGTCTCTGCGAGGAGATAGACGCCGACGTCCTGACCCAGCGCCGCGTCACCGACCTGATCAGCGAACTCGACATGCTCGGCATCGTCAACGCCGTCGTCGTCTCGAAGGGACGCTACGGCCGCACGAAGGAAATATCGCTGTCGGTGCCGGTCCAGGAGACCCAGACCGTCCTCACCAGCGACTCGCGGCTGAGCGAAGTCGAGGACGCGGAGCCGTTCGTCCAGGCCCGGTTCGACAACTGAGAGTCGGGGTCGCGCCCACGCTCCCCTCCCGACGCTCCCGTCGCTCCTCGCGCTCGTTCTACCCGACGACTGGCCACTCGCAGCCGTCGCCGGAGAGTTCCAACCGGATGCAGCCGAGCAGGGGCACTCGGAACTTCGCGTTGCCCCGCACCCACTCCGGCTTGACGACCGTCGAGAGCGTGGCGCTCCTGCTTCGGCCCACCTGGTCGTAGCGGGGATTATTGTCGCCGCGGGTGATGAATCCGTCGTGGGGCGCGGGACAGGTCACCACCTCGGCACAGGTCTGGCTGTCGCCGAGGAACGCGGGGTTCGCCCGCTGGACCCAGTTCTCGCCCTCCTCGACGTAGAGACGGGCGCGGTGAATGACGGGGGTCCCTGACCGACCGTCCGGTCGGAAGACGACGACGTTGCCGAAGGAGCCGAAACTCCGGTAGCCCGTCTCCTCGCCCCGCTGGTAGGTGACCACCCCCGCGACGGCGGTGTCCGGGGCGTACCGTCCCGCCTCGGCGACGAAGACGAGGTCGCCCTTGAACATGTGCGGCTCCATGCTGCCGCTCTCGACGGCCACCAGCGGGGGCCAGACGCCGCTGGCCCCGAACAGGAGGAGACCGACGACGACGACGATGCCGACGCTCGACAGCACCTCTCGAACCACGTCCATCGGTCCGTCGGGGACGTCGGCGGCGTCGCCCGCGGGAGACGGGCGGTCGGCACGGGCAGGCGGCGGCCGATTACCGTCTTCACCGGTCTCGCCCGACACCTCGGTCCGGTCGTCTTCCTCTCCGGCCTCTTCGGACCCTCCCGGAGGATCGCCTCCCGGCGACGGCGCGTCCTCGTCGCCCTCCGCCGTCCCGGTCCGGTCGGACGCTCCCGGCCGGTCGGACGCCGACGGTGACCGCTCCCCGGCGTCGCCCGCCGCACCCGCGGTTCCCGAGTTCGCGTCTGACGTCGCGTCCGCCTCGGAGTCCGCCAGAGACTCGTCGCGGTCGTCGGCGTCGTCCGGCGCTTCGGGTGGCATTCTCCCCCGGCTATCGGTCCTCCGGCAATCAACTTTCTGTTCGGGCGGTCGTGCGTTCCGCTACGCTTTTGCTGTCGGCCGCGGTGGAACGGGTGTGCCACTCGAGACGCCCGCGCGGGTCGTCGCCGAACTCGCTCGCCGGGGGTACAACGCCGAACGCGAGGCGGTGACACTCCTGGCGGGGGCCGAGGACCCGGAGCGGGCGATAGCTTTGACCGTCGAGAGCGTTCCGGACACCGCACTCGTCGTCACGCCGGCCCACGTCCGGGCCGCCCTCGACGACCAGCCCCCTTCCAGTTCTACTGCAGACTCTCCGGGACCGGCTGGCGATTCGACCGACGATTCTCCACCCGAAACGGGGGGGTCTGCGGAGGCAACGAGGGCGACGGAAGCGTCCGGCACGTCCGCGACCGACACCGGTCCCGACGGCGACGGCGACGGCGCGGAGGCGACGACCGCGACGCAGACGACGGGTGCGGACGCGACCACCCGCGACCGACGGAGCGGTGGACGGTCGCCGTCGCCGCCCGCGGTGACGGGCGACGTCACCGGCGAGAGCACGGGCACCGGCGAGTACGGCGACTTCGTGAGCGTCTTCCGGGACCGCTTCGACCGTCTCTCCCGGCAACTCCGTGGGCGGGTGAACGCGCGACCGGTCGAGTCGGTGGCGGCGACGCCGGGTGGCGGTGACGCCGCGACTATCGGCATGGTGAACGACATCCGATCGACGGCGAGCGGCCACGCGCTGGTGGAGCTGGAGGACCCGACCGGCACCGTCCCCTGTCTGGTGATGAAGGACCGGGACTTCTTCGCGGACGTCCAGACGATGCTGCCGGACGAGGTGGTCGCCGTCGAGGGGTCACTCGCGGACGACGGCGGACTCCTGTTCGTGGACAGTCTCTACTTCCCGGACGTGCCCCGGAACAACCGCCCCTCGACGGCCGACCGGCCGGTGTCGGCGGCGCTGATAAGCGACGTCCACGTCGGCAGTCAGGAGTTCGCCGCGGCGGCGTGGGAGCGCTTCGCCGACTGGCTCCACACGCCAGAGGGTGAACGCGTCGAGTACCTCCTCGTCGCCGGCGACATGGTGGAAGGCGTCGGGGTGTACCCCGACCAAGACGAGGAACTCGAGATCGTGGACATCTACGAGCAGTACGAGACGTTCTCGGAGCGGCTGAAGTCGGTGCCGGGGGACGTGGAGGTGGTGCTGATACCCGGTAACCACGACGCCGTCCGACTCGCGGAGCCACAGCCAGGCTTCGACGAGGACCTGCGGGACATCATGAGCGCTCACGACGCCCGCATCGTCGGCAACCCGGCGACGGTGACCGTCGAGGGCGTCTCCGTCCTGATGTACCACGGCGTCTCGCTGGACGAACTCATC
>CAZEIO010000227.1:0-2797 GCA_964512525.1 uncultured Halobacteriales archaeon | reverse complement strand
CGGGCGAGGAACTCGAACCCGCGACCGAGACCGAGACCTCGACCGAGGACTAGCGCCGCCGGACACTGACCACGCGAGACACGACCGTGACCGACGACGTGAACGAGTCCCGCCGGGCCGCTCTCCGCCGAGTGGCGGCACTGGGTGCCGCCGGACCGCTGGCCGCCCTCGGTAGCGACGACGCCGGGGCGGACGCCGCCCCCTCGTCGGCCACGAACGACACCCGGGCTGCCGTCGTCGGCTACGTCCGGTCGGCTCCCGGTGTCCACCTCTCGAAGGTGCGCGACGACCTGGACGTCGGCACCGGCACGGCACAGTACCACCTCCGCCGCCTCGTCGAGGACGGCACGCTCGAGAGTCACCGCGACGGGGAGTACCGCCGATTCTACCCCGCCGACCAGTTCGACGCCGCGGAGAAACGCGCCCTCGGCCAGTTGCGCCGGGAGACCGCCCGTGGCGTCCTCGTCGAACTCCTGCGTGACCCCGACGCCGCCGCCGGCACGGTCGCGAACCGCCTCGGCGTCTCCCGACCCACCGTCAGCGCCCGCGCGGCCGACCTCGAGGCCGCGGGTCTCCTCTCCCGGCCGGACTACCGCCTCACTGACCCGGAGACGGTGCTCGCACTGGTGCTCCGGTACGCCGACTCGCTCGGTCCCCGGGCCCGCGAACTCGCCCGCGAGGCCGACGACCTGATCCGTTACGACCCGTCGCCGTAGCGCTGGCGTGCCGTCTCGCCGGACTCCCGGACGGAGTTCGTGCACCGCAACCTACTTTTCGGGCGACGGACAGATCACGCGTATGTCGAGAGTCGAGGTGGAACTGTGGGTCGGCGACCAGGAGGAGGTGGTCTCGTACACGGTGGACGTCGAGGGTGGCGTGACCAACACCGAGGCGGCGGTCGAACGGGCCCGCGAACGCGCCGAGGCGGACGGCTACGAGGACGTCAACCTCAAGCAACTGGAATCAGTCTAGGACGACTCGCCACGTCGTCCCCGACGAGTAGCCCCACTTCTCGACCTGCACGGCAGTGTCCGCCTGCCGGACGCCGGTCATGTTCGCGCCGACCTCCTTCGCGGTCATGTCGAGGTCCTCGGCGATGAGCCGGGACTTGAAGTACGTGCGCTCCTCGGCGTGCGAGCGGAGGTACTCCAGGATACGACGCTGCTTCTGGCTGAGGTCGTGGCGGCCCTCGGCCGTCGTGCTCATACCGGTGGGTGAGACGGCAGACACATAGTGCGTCTGGTACGCTCGGCTAAACCGACGCTGTCTGCCGATTCCCGCGGTTTCGGTGCGGGCTCTCGTTCGAATTCGAACGGGTAGTGGTACGGCCGCCGACGACCGGGTCCCGTCAGTCTGCTTCGGTCCGCTCGGCCGCCTCGAGGCGGCCGGCCTGCACGCCCCAGAGGTCGGCGTATGTGCCGTCGGCGGCCAGCAGTTCCTCGTGGCTGCCGCGCTCTGCGATCCGGCCGTCCTCGAGGACGAGTATCTCGTCGGCGTCCCTGATGGTCGAGAGGCGGTGGGCGATGGCGAGGACGGTGCGGTCCTCGACGAGGGTCTCGATGCTCTCCTGGATGCGGCGCTCCGTCTCGGTGTCCACGTCCGAGGTGGCCTCGTCGAGGACGAGTACCTCGGGGTCCTGGAGGACGACCCGGGCGATGGCGATGCGCTGGCGCTGGCCGCCGGAGAGTTTCACGCCGCGTTCCCCGACGGCGGTGTCGTAGCCGTCCTCGAGGTCGCGGATGAAGTCGTCGGCCTCGGCCATCTCGGCGGCCCTGACGACGTCCTCGCGGTCGGCGTCGAAGGCGCCGTACCGGATGTTGTCGGCGACGCTGCCGTGGAAGAGGAAGGTCTCCTGACCGACGTAGCCGATGGCGTCCCGGAGCGAGGCCAGCGAGACCTCGCTCACGTCCCGTTCGTCAACCCGGACCGTCCCCTCGTCGGGGTCGTACAGCCGCAACAGCAGTTTCAGCGCGGTGGACTTGCCCGCGCCGGTCGGGCCGACGAGCGCGAGCATCTCGCCGCCCTCGACGGTGAAGTCGAGGTCTGCGACGACTGGCGCCGACTCCGCTCCGTCGTCCGCGTCGCCGTACGCGAAGGTGACGCCGTCGTACTCGACGCGGCCGTCGGTCACCGTCAGGTCGGGGGCGTCTGCGGGCACGTCGAGGCGGCCGGGTTCGTCCATCAGCCCGAAGATGCGCTCGGTGGAGGCGTACGCCCGCTGGTACATGTTGATCAGTTGGCCGAACTGGGCGATGGGCCAGACGAACCGCTGAGAGAGCATGATGAAGGTGACGAACTCCCCGACGGTGAGTGTCCCCGACAGGAAGAGAGGCGGGCCGGAGAACACCCAGACGCCGCCTATCACGAAGGTGACGACGAAGCCGATGCCGGAGGTCAACTGCAGGCCGGGGAAGAACTTGATGCGAGTGGTGATGGCGTCCCAGTTGGTGTCGAGGTACTCCTGGGAGCTCTCCGCGACCTGTTCGGACTCGTGGTCCTCCGCGGTGGCGGCCTTGATGAGGTGGATGCCACCGAGGTTGTTCTCCAGCCGAGAGTTGAGTCGGCCGACGGTCGAGCGAACCTCGGCGTACTTCGGCTGGATGGTCTGGACGAAGTAGTGGGTGAACACCCCGATGACGGGGACGACGCCCATCGTCACCAGCGCGAGTTGCCAGTTGACGAGCAGGAGGACGGCCCCCGTCGAGAGGACGATGAACGTCACCCGCGTGGCGACGTTGAGCCCGCCGTTGAGGAACTGCTCGAGGCGGTTGACGTCGTTGTTGAGGATGCTCATCAG
>CAZEIO010000226.1:0-2802 GCA_964512525.1 uncultured Halobacteriales archaeon | reverse complement strand
ACATCGACTGGCCGGACGGACCGAATCGCCGGGTTCACCAGCGTCCACGGCGAACCAGATACATGCCAATCAAGGCCTCAGGTACAGGAACAGCACCGGTTTTTGACGAGTTCGGCGGGGGGTTCTCGTGGCTCGCACATCCAGAGGAGAAGATGCAGCGGGCCAGTCATGCGGTCAGGACCGACAGTGGGGTCTGGTTGCTCGACCCGGTCGATGCCGAGGGACTGGACGACCGAGTGACAGCGCACGGCGGCGTCGCGGGCGTCGCCATCCTCTTGAACCGTCACGAGCGTGACGCCGCAGAGATTGCCAATCGCCACGACGTGCCCGTCACTCGCCCGCCCGGGATCGACCGTGACGTGGCGGCGCCGACAGAAGACGTCACTGACGGCCTTCCTGGAACCGACTTCACGTTCCTGACCGTCCAGGACGGCCTCCCTTGGCAGGAGGTCGGTCTCTGGGACGGGTCGACACTCGTCGTCCCCGAGTCACTGGGGACGAACGCGTTCTCACGGGTCGGCGACGAGCGGGTCGGACTCAACGTCGGTGCACGTCTCTTCCTTCCCCGGCACCTCGCCGAGTACGAGCCCGGGCAGTTGCTCGTCGGACACGGTCGGCCGCTCTTGGAGGACGCCACGCCGAGTCTCCACGATGCAGTGGCGAACGCACGCCGACGACTGCCCGGGGCCGTCGTCGGGACTGTTCGGGCGCTCCTCTGAATCGGGCCGCGAATCTGTCTCGCGACCACTGAGTTCGACGGCGTTCAGTTAGTGGGCACGACGAACCCGATCCTACGACGACTCCGCTCCGGAATCGTCACTCGACGGTCGCCGGGAGAGCCGGTCGAAGCGATTCTGAGCGGCGTCGCCACGGTCCTCGAGGCATTTCCCGGGTACCTCTGCACGTTCGAAGCGGTGTCCGTCGAGAGGACGTTGTCTGTCGAGTCGTTTCGAGTTGACGTACGTGTCGTCGAGTGACTCGTCGACGACCCGGTCGTGCACTTGGAGCAGTCTGCGGTCCCATTCCCCCTCCAGCGCCGCCGAGACGCGCTCGGTGCTGTACTGGAACGGGTTGTCGCTCCGACGTCCCCGCTCACCGCGAGGCGGATTGCTCCTGATGCCCCTCCGGCCCCCCTCCTCCTCGTCTCGCTGCCGTTCGTCCCCGTCGCCGTCGCCCGCGACCGGTCGGCCGTCGCCACCGGAGTCACCGACCGCCCTGACGACGTACACGGTCACGAACGCCAGGAGACTCGCGACACCCGCCCCCTGAACGAACCCGTACGTGCGGTTTCGGGGGTCCGGCGCGACCGTCCGGGCGGGCGGTGTGACGATACTGGTGGAGACCGGTCTTTTTCAGCCAGCCGACTGACAGTTAAACAGTTATGCAGATACTCCAGACCGGTATCGAAGATGCGGTCAACGACGCGATATCGGACGCGGTAACGTTCGCACCGAGACTGCTGGGCGCACTCGTCATCGTCGTCATCGGGTTCGTAATCGGGCGGATACTCGGCGGTCTCGTCACCCGCGTCCTCCGACGGATCGGCATCGACGGCTACGTCCGTGGAACGGCCGTCGAGGAGGTCGCCGAGAGCGACAGGATCGCGCGGGTACTCGGCAAGATCGTCTCGTACTACGTCTACTTCGTCGCGATCCTCGCGGCGGCGGACGTCCTCGCCATCGACGCGCTATCGACGCTACTCGCCGACCTCGGCGTCTACCTCCCGGTCGTCCTCGGTGCACTGGTCGTCCTGGTGGTCGGGTTCATCATCGGCCGCATCGTCGGCGACGTCGTCGGCGGCGTCGTCGGCGGTCTCGGCATCGGTCCGTACCTCGAGGAGACTCCCCTGGAGCAGTTCAGCGAACGGGGCGCGTTCGGCCGCATCGTCGGTACGGCCATCACGTACTACATCTACCTGCTGACGCTTCTGACGGTCGCCGACATCGTCGAGATAGAGGCGCTCTCGACGCTGCTGAACACGTTCGCCGGCTACCTGCCGGCACTCGCCGCCGGCCTGATCGTCCTGCTGGTCGGTATCTGGGTCGCCGAACGTGTCGGGCGACTCGTCAGCGAGAGCGGTGACGGCCGGGCCTCGGCACTGACCGGTCTCGTGGTGAAACTTTTCATCTACTACATCACCGTCACCATCGCGCTGGGGACCATCGGGTTCGAGACCGCCGTGCTGACGAACCTCTTCACGAGCTTCGTAGTGGCCTTCTTCGGCGCACTGGCCCTCGCACTCGCCATCGGCATCGGTCTCGCCGTCGGGCTCGGCGGGCAGGACTACGTCGCCGAGAACATCGACGACTGGGCCAACAGCGCGTACGATATGCTACCCGAAGCGGAGGAGAGCGACTCGGTGGGAGAGTAGCCGTCGGACACCCCAGTCAGTGCCGTCGGAACTCGACGCCGAACCGGTCACCGACGACGACCGGACGCTCGTCTCGGTCACGTCACACACCGGCGCGGAGTACCGCGTCGACGTTCCCGAATAACGGTGTACCTGCCCGGACCACGAACACCGTGCGGTTCGCTGGAGGCATCTCCGCCGGGCTGCGATCGCACTCGGTCGGCGGACGATCACGCCGGCGGAGCTTGTCGCGGCCGACGTTGACCCGGCACTCGGCGTGAACGCCCCTGGCCCGGCCGTCGCGACGACCGACGGCGGGATCGTTGAGGCCGGCGACGACGGGGAGATTCTTGACGACGACACGGACGGCGACGACCGCTCAAAGCGCCTCAAGGAGGTCGTCTTCAGTGTACGCTGGCATCGATTACCCGTAGGTGAGCGACGAACTGGAA
>CAZEIO010000225.1:0-2802 GCA_964512525.1 uncultured Halobacteriales archaeon | reverse complement strand
GGCTGGACGACGAGGTACTCGACATCAACATGGTCCAGCGGATGACCGACTCCGGACGACGGGTGAAGTTCCGCTGTGTCGTGGTCATCGGCGACCGCAACGGCTACGTCGGCTACGCAGAGGGCCGCGACGACCAGGTCGGCTCGGCCATCCAGAAGGCCATCGACGTGGCGAAGCTGAACATGATAAAGGTGGACCGCGGCTCCGGCTCGTGGGAGGACCGCTCCGACGAGCCCCACTCGCTGAAGCGCCGGACCGAGGGGAAGGCCGGCTCGGTGACCGTCGAACTCGAGCCCGCGCCGCTCGGACTGGGACTCGCGGCCTCCGACACCGTCGAGGCGGTGCTTGACCTCGCCGGCATCGAGAACGCCTGGACGAAGAGCTACGGAAACACCCGGACCACGCTGAACCTCGGCAAGGCGACGTTCAAGGCTCTCGAGAAGGTCTCGACGGGCCGGGCCGACCGCCGCGAGCGCATCGTCGAGGAACTCGGCGAGGAGGTGGTCGAGCGATGAGGGCAGTGGTCCAGGTCCGTGGCGAGGCCAACATGGACGACGACATCGCGGACACGCTGAATATGCTGAACGTCCACGCTATCAACCACTGCACGCTCGTCCCCGAGACGGCCACCTACGAGGGGATGATAACGAAGGTCAACGACTACGTGGCCCACGGCGAGCCGTCGGCCGACACCGTCGCGACGCTGCTTCGTACCCGCGGCGAACCCGCGGAGGGCGACGACGACGTCACCGACGAGTGGGTCGCGGAACACACCGACTACGACGACGTCGAGGCCCTCGCCGAGGCGCTCGTGGCAGAGGAGACGAAGCTGCAGGACGTCGGTCTCTCGCCGGCCCTGCGGCTCCACCCCGCCCGTGGCGGTCACGGCGGCGTGAAGCACCCGACCGTCGAGGGCGGCCAGCTCGGCACGCACTCGACCGAGGAGATAGACGCACTACTGGAGGCGATGCGCTGATGTCCAAGAAGAAGAAACGACAGCGTGGTTCGCGCACGCACGGCAGCGGCAGCCAGAAGAACAGACGCGGCGCCGGCAACCGGGGCGGACACGGTGCGGCCGGCCGGAAGGACCACGAACAGCAGCTGTACGGTCCGCTCGGGAAGGAGGGGTTCACCCGGCCCGAGGACGCGACCGAGGAGGTGCTCGCGGTCAACGCGAGCGAACTCGACGAGGACGCGGTGCTGTACCTCGCCGAGGGCGTCGCCGAGGAGACCGCCGACGGCGTCGCCATCGACGCCCGCGACGTCGTCGAGGACGGGTACGAGGCCGACGCGGTCAAGGTCCTCGGCGGCGGGCAGGTCCGCGAGGCACTCGTGGTGACCGCCGACGACTTCTCCGAAGGGGCCCGCGAGGCCATCGAGAACGCCGGGGGCGAGGTCATCGTCTCCGAACGCGGCGAGGAGCGCCTCGCGGCGAAGGCCGAGGACGGGGACGACGGCGAGTCGGCAGACGACGAAACCGAAAAGGATTCACAGGCGAGTACGGGTAACTGAGACATGGGTTGGAAGGAGGCCGCCGAGCCAGTTCTTACGCGGATGCCCGCGGTCCGCCGACCGGAGGGACACGTCCCGTTCCGGCGCAAACTCCTGTGGACCGCCGGCGTGCTCGTGTTGTACTTTTTCCTGACGAACGTACAGATATGGGGACTCCGTCAGGGCGGCGGCCAGGACCTGTTCGGGCAGTTCCGCTCGATCCTGGCCGGCGCACAGTTTTCCGTGCTTCACCTCGGGATCGGTCCCATCGTGACCGCCTCCATCGTCCTGCAGTTACTCGGCGGCGCCGACCTCCTCGGTCTGGACACCGACGACCCACGCGACCAGGTACTCTACCAGGGCCTGCAGAAGGTACTCGTCGTCGTGATGGTCGTCCTGACCGGTCTGCCGATGGTCCTGTCGGGCTTCCTTCCGCCGTCGCCGACTCTCGCCGCACAGGTCGGCGGTGCTGGAGCGCTGCGGGCGATCATGTTCGCCCAGATATTCGTCGGCGGCATCCTGATCCTGTTCATGGACGAGATCATCTCGAAGTGGGGCGTCGGCTCCGGGATCGGCCTGTTCATCATCGCCGGCGTCAGCCAGCGGCTGGTCGGCGGTGTCATCGGTCCGAGCGGCCTGATCGCCAACTGGGTCGGCATCGCGACCGGTCGCATCAGTATCGGTCCGGTAGCAGGCGGGAACGGTCTCCAGCAGTTGCTTCTCTCGCCCGGTGGACTGCTCGCCATCGTGACGACGGTGCTCATTTTCGTCATCGTCGTGTACGCCGAGTCGGTCCGCGTCGAGATTCCCCTGAGTCACGCCCGCGTGAAGGGTGCCCGCGGCCGATTCCCCGTGAAACTCATCTACGCCAGCGTCCTGCCGATGATCCTCGTCCGGGCGCTGCAGGCGAACATCCAGTTCGCGGGTCGCCTCCTCCACAGCCAGCTCGGCTCGTCGATGCCGGCGTGGCTGGGCGTGTACACCACGCAGAACGGCCAGCAGGTCGTCACCGAGGGGCTGTTCTACTACCTCGCGCCCATCCAGAGTCGCCAGGACTGGATGTGGTTCGTCCCGGCGTTCAACACGCAGGAGTGGTGGCAGATACTGATCCGGGTCAGCGTTGACCTCACCTTCATGATCATCGGCGGTGCCATCTTCGCCATCTTCTGGGTGGAGACGACCGACATGGGTCCCGAATCGACGGCCCGGCAGATACACAACTCCGGGATGCAGATTCCCGGCTTCCGGCAGAACCCCGGCGTCATCGAGAAGGTCATGGAGCGGTACATCCCGCAGGTGACCGTCATCGGC
>CAZEIO010000224.1:0-2807 GCA_964512525.1 uncultured Halobacteriales archaeon | reverse complement strand
GCTGGCGGCGACCCGGCGTGCCGAGAGCGCGAGGCCGGCGGCGGCCAGCGACCCCACCGCCGTGACCCCGAGAAGCCCCAGCACGAGTGGTTCGGCCATTGCTCAGGGTCACGGCCCAGTCCACATAAGTAGTTGTGGCCCCCGCGCCGCCGACGTCTGACGTCCCCCAACGCTTGTGGTCGTCCTCTCCGAGCGAGGAGCGTGAACAAGCGCGGCCACGTCCTCAACGCCGTCCTCCTCAGCGTCGGGACCGGTGTTCTCCTCCACCCGGAACTGAACCGCGGCACCGCGCTGTCGGTCGTCGAGGTCGGCGTGCCGGTCGCGCTCGGCGCTCTGTTGCCGGACGTGGACACCGCCTTCGGCAAGCACCGGAAGACCTTCCACAACCTCACGGTCCTCGCGGCCTTCGTCGCCTTCCCGTTCTACTTCGACAACCTCCACTTCGTCTGGATCGGCGTCCTCACGCACTACGTCCTCGACGTCCTCGGGACGACGCGGGGCATCGCTCTCTTCTACCCGGTCTCCGACCGGGAGTTCGACGCACCCACCGGAGTCGCGGTGGACAGTCGCTGGGCGCCGGTCGTCGTCGTCCTCGTGACGCTTGCCGAACTCGGTGCGGTCGCGCTGGTGGTGTACGAACTCCCGCAGGTCGGCATCGAGTACGGACGCGCGACGTTTCCCGGTGCCGGTCTCGCGCTCGGTCCCTGAGCCGGTCAGTACACCGCCACGTCGTTGAACCGCCCCTCGTAAGCGACGTGGTCGGGGTGCGTCGGCTCCGTCCCCGACAGGAGTACGCGGTCCACCTTCCGCCACGTGTTCTCCCAGCCGATGTGAGCGAACTCCGCCAGTCGCTCTGTCTGGTGGTTCGGCCCGGCGAAGTGGCCGATCCGCCGGCCGACGTCCGGGTCGGCCAGCGCGGTCGCGAGGTCGGCGGGCTCCGTCACCGGTCGGTCCACGGCCGTCCACGCCGCGCCCACCGTCCGCCGGAGGTGCGCGTACGACGACGCCGTCCGCGGCGCGTCCACCGCCCTGGCGATGGCCCGCGCGCGCCGGTTGTGTCGGGCCCGGTGTTTCACGTTGTACGTCTCGACGGCGTCGATCGTGTCGCGGTGTTCGACGATCTGGGCCTCGGTGAGACCGATGTTGTAGAACTCTGGGTGGGGGACGATGACGGTGCCGTCCTGCCGGTCGAACTCCCGCATCGCTCCCGTGAGGGTGACGAAGTCCGGTACCGGGTCGGTGAGGTCGACCGCGAGGACGTGCCGGCGGCGTCGCCAGTCGCCGGTAAACACCTCGCGACCGGGGACGACGAGGAGGTCGTCGTCGGAGTACAGCGCCGCTCGGCGACGAATCTCGGGCAGTCGCGTGAAGTGTGGCGCGTACACCAGGGCGTCGATACCCCGCCGCTTCGCGCGGGCGACGACGCGGTCGTCCAGCACCTTCACGTGCGTGTCGATGCGGGTCCAGCCGTCCGGCGACGTCACTCGCGGTCGTACCGCCGACCCCCAATTATGCGTTCCGGTCCCGGCCGACGCCGTCCCGCGACTCGGCCGTCGTCGTCCCGCATGCGCCCTCGGCCCACCGGACGACGGCCGAGGGCTCGGCGTGGGGACCCGAGCGCTGCCGTCTCGTTTATGTCACTCCCGGAAGAACCCGCCGCCATGGCACCACTCCTGGAGGTGGGGTTTCTCGGGGTGTTCCTGCTCGTCGGGACCGGACTCCTCGGCCTCGGCGTGCGCTCGGCGTGGACGGGATACCGTATCCGGGGTCGGGCAGCCGATGGCGTGATGGACGCGGTCGCCGGCGAACCGGTCGACCTCGAAGGTGCGGCCCGCCCGCACGAGGAGACGCTGTCAGCGCCCTTTTCGCGGCGGGACTGTCTCGGCTACAAGTACGAGATAGAGGAGTACCGCCACGACGACGACGGGTCGGACTGGCGCACGGTCGAGGAGGGCACCGACGTCGTTCCCTTCCTCTTGGACCTCGAGAGCGGGAGCGTCCTCGTCGACGCCGCGGCCGGCGACCCGGACGTCGATCTGAACGACGACCAGGAGCGTTGGACCGTCTCCGGTGGGTCGGCGCCGCCGGAACGCATCGAACGGTTCATCGCGGAGAACGAGTCGGTCGGCTCCGAGAACCGCTCGCTCGACCTGGGCGTCGCCGAACTGGACTACGGGAGTCGCCGGCGGTACACGGAGAGTGCCTTGGTGCCGGGCGAGACGACGTACGTCTCGGGGGTGAGTCGTGGCGGGAGGGGAGTCAGTGGCCGGCTTCCACGGTCGGCCTCGGCAGCCGTCGGCCCGCCGGAGACGAACGGCGGCGCGGTCGCCAGGGTCGCCCGGGCGCTCGACCCGCTGACGTTCTACGTCGCCGACGCCCCGAAGGACGAGGCCGCCCGGCGACAGTTCGTCCGCAGCGTCTTTCTCGTGCTGGTCGGTCTGGTCTTCGTCGCGGTGCCGTCGTTCATGCTGTTCTCGCTTCTCGCCACGTAACGGCCGTGACGGCCGACCAGGCGACCACCGGGGCCGGACCCTGACGCGACGCGACCCGCCGGTGGCCCCGCGACTGGGGTGACAGTTCGACCTCGGGTGAAGCAGAGTCAGAGAACGCCCGTCGCTACCGCTCGTCGCTGTCGAGGACGCGAATCTGGTCGCCCCGCACCGTCACCGGAATCGGCACCGTCGCCTCGTACAGTTCGACGGTCACCTGGTCTTTCCCCTCGTCGATGCGCTGGACCTGTGCCTTCTCGCCCTTGAACGGCCCGGCGACGAGTTCGACGATGTCGCCCTCGGCGATGCCCTCGACGT
>CAZEIO010000223.1:0-2814 GCA_964512525.1 uncultured Halobacteriales archaeon | reverse complement strand
GAGGACATCCCCGCCCACGAACTGGAGGCGCTGAACGCCTTCCTCGAGAAGCGCCGCGAGACCGACGCGTTCTGGGGACTGTAGGCTCCCCGCCCCGACGCCCGTCTCTCACCCGGGCAGCGTCGCCTTCAGGGAGAACGTGAACGGCAGGTCGTACTCCGTGCCGGGGAGGTACCACCGGCCGTCCCGTTCTTCCATCGCCTCGAAGGCCCGGAAGAACGACCACGGGTGGTCGTGCCAGAACTCGATCCGGAGGCCGGCGTCGGCGAGGGCGGTGACGATCTCTCCCGGCGGGTGCGAGAAGCCGTGCTTTCGCCGGTGCTCCAGTCCGAAGTTCCACCCCGCGTAACTGCCGTCCTCCTCGAACGTCTGGACTGCCTCGTTGAAGTACGGGAACCGCAGGTCCAGGTCGTCGGCGGTGCTCTCGTGGCCGAAGGGGGCGACGAACGGGTGGGCGTCGGCGACGTAGAACGCGCCGCCCGGAGCGAGGTGGGCCGCTACCGTCTCGGCCCACGACTCGAGTTCCGGCAGCCAGTACACCGTACCGTAGGTGGTCACGACGCGGTCGAACAACTCCTCCAGTGCGAGGTCGCGCACGTCGCTCTCGACGAACCGCACGCGGTCGGGGTCCATCCCGGCGCGGTCGCGCAGTTCGCGGGCCGTCTCCACGGCGGTCGGCGCGAAGTCAACACCGACGGCCCGCGCCGCCCCGGCGTCTCGCACCCACGAGAGGGTGTCCAGCCCGAGGTGACACTGGAGGTGCAACAGGTCCCGCCCGGTGACGTCGAGTTCTGCCCGCTCCAGTCGCCGGAGCGTGGACTCCCCGGCGAGGAAGGCCTCGACGTCGTAGGCGTCCGTGTCGGGGTGGTGTTCCGCGAGTTCGTCCCAGTGGGCGCGGTTCTCGGCGACGTAGGTCGCGTGCTCCGCCGGCACCCGGGGGCCGACGTCGCCCCGGCCGTCGTCGCCGTCTGCCTCCTCGTCCGGTGGCCCTTCGGTGTCCACCGGGTGCGCGCCGCCCCCGTCGCCGCCGCTCTCGCCTCCCGGGTCGGGACCGTCACCGCGCCCGCTCTCTCTCCCGTCTGCGCTCTCCGGGTCGGTCACGTCGGGGCAGTGGACGCGAGTGGAGCAAGACTCTTCGGGTGGTGCGCGAACCCGTCACAGCGGTACCGATTAGTGCACGGCCGGTCGAGTGACGGCGTGAGTACGACGACGGCGGGCACCGCCGGACAGGCCGACCTCGACGCCGCCGGCGACGGTTCACGCCGCCGGTCGCTCCTGATCGTCCTCGGGGTGGTCTTCCTCGACCTCGTGGGCTTCGGCATCGTCGTCCCAATCCTGCCGTTCTACGTGCGGTCGTTCGGCGTCAGCGACGTGTTCATCGGTCTCGTCGCGGCCACCTACTCGCTGACGCAGTTTCTCGCCGCGCCGGTCCTCGGTCGCCTGTCCGACGAGCGTGGTCGTCGCCCGGTGCTGATGGCGACGCTCGCCGGCAGCGCCGTCGCGTGGGTGCTGTTCGGTCTCGGCGAACAGGTCGGGGCCGCCTTCGGCACGGCCGGCGCGCTCGCCGCCCTGTTTCTCGCCCGCGGCCTGTCGGGGGCGATGGGCGGCAACATCGCGACGGCACAGGCGTACGTCGCCGACATCACGCCCGTCGAGGATCGCGCACGGGCGCTCGGTCTCGTCGGCGCGACGTTCAGCCTCGGGTTCATCTTCGGCCCGGCAATGGGCGCGGCCGTCGCGAGCGACGCGGCGGTCGCCGTCGCCCGCGACGTCCTGCCGGCGTTCGTCCCGGCGACGCCGTTCTCGCTGCCGAGTTTCCTCGCGGCGCTCATGAGTCTCGCCGCCCTCGTGGCTGCGGGCCTGTTCCTGCCGGAGCCGAACCGCAGCCGCGGCCGGGCACGGGGCAGCGGCATCGTCGGACAGTTCCGCGCGGCGCTCGCGGACGCCGCCCTCCGACCGCTCGTGGTCGTCTTCTTCGTCGTCTCCGTCGCCTTTTCGGGCGTGACCGTCGCCTTCATTCCCTTCGTCGCGGACGTGTACGGCTACGACGCGGCGCAGGCGGGCCTCCTTCTCACGTACGTCGGCGTCGTCGGCGCACTGAACCAGGGCGTCCTCGTCGGGGTGCTCTCGCGCCGCCTGCCCGACCACCGCATCGCCGTCGTCGGCGCCGGCCTGCTGACCGTGGCCGCCCTGCTCTTTCCGTTCTCGCCGGTCGTCGGCCGGGCGCTGTTGCCCGCCGTCGGCGCCGTCGGCCCCGAACTGCTCGCGCTCCTCGCGGTGCTCACGCTGTTGCCGACCGGCAACGGCCTCCTCTCCGTGGGGACGACGGCGATGGTCTCGCGGGCCGCGAGCGAGGAGGGTCAGGGCAGTGCCTTCGGGGTGACACAGGGTGCCGGGAGTCTCGGCCGCACCGTCGGCCCGCCGGTGATGACGGGCGTGTACGTACTCGCCGTCTGGGCACCGTTCGTCCTCTGTGGCGTCCTCGTCGCGGGGGTCACCGCCGCGCTGGTGGTCGTGACGCGAGAGCGGACGGCCGACACGGCGACCGGACCGTGAGGAAACGACGAATCCCTCGCCAGCACCGTCCCGTCATCCGAGCAGGTAGCGCAGCCACGGGTTCGACCGGACGACGTCCGTCCGCTCGAGGATGCTGTCGAGGCCGGCGATCCGGCCGGCACCGAAGGCGCCGAGTCCGAACAGGAGCATCGCGTACACCACGTGGTCGTCGACGACGATGCCGTGTTCGAGCGGGAGACTGGCCGCCCAGTAGAACAGCATCATCACGGCGCCCCAGAAGGCGCTCCAGCGGACGGC
>CAZEIO010000222.1:1496-2824 GCA_964512525.1 uncultured Halobacteriales archaeon | reverse complement strand
GTGGCCCTCCCGCTGGAGGGCGCGGACGATGTCGCGGGTCAGTTCGGTGTTCGTCTCGTCGTGGGTGTGGCCGTAGTTGTCGAAGGCGACGTCGAACTGCGGGAACTGCTCGACGTACGTCTCGTGGTAGCTCATCGCCAGGTCCTCGGGGTCGCGGCCGGCCTGTTCGGCCTCGACGGCGATCGGCGCGCCGTGCATGTCCGACCCGCAGACGAACGCCGTCTGCTGGCCGACCGACCGCAGGGCGCGCGCGAAGACGTCGCCGCTGACGAACGGCCGCAGGTGGCCCACGTGGAGGTCGCCGTTCGCGTACGGCAGCCCACACGTCACGACCGCGGGGTCGTCCGTCGGGAAGCGCCGGCTCTCGTCCGTGCTCATCGGTCGATCCCTCCCGCTCGCGGGCTTAAAACCCGCCGGTGTCGCCGTCTCGGGCGGTCGTCGCCGCGGGTCGGCTGCCGCCGCGTCCTGTGCTCCCGTCGTCGGTCGCAGTCGTGTCCGTGCATGGTGCTCGGGTGTCCGTCGGTCGCTGGTGGTTCGTCGTCGGTACCCTCGGCCGCGCTCCGGGCGAGGGGTCGGTCCTCGTCGTCGGTCGTCGCGTTTCGACCACGACGCCACCGCCACTCTCCGGCGACGCCGTGGTGTCCACGCGAGAGAGCCACCGCTAGCGCATACGGCGCCGTGGGGGCGCCGAGAAGTCGTCGTCGGCGACGGTGACTCGGCTCACGTCCACACCTCACGAGGGCACCGACGTAAATCTCACGCCGGCTCGCGAGGACCCCCTCGCGGTACGCCCGACGACGCCCTCAGACGACGGCGTACACCGCGCCGAAGATGCCGATGGTCACGAGCAGTCGGCCGACGCTGCCGGCGAAGGTCGCGGCCGCGAACCGCGCGTAGTCCTCCTCGAGGACGCTGAAGGCGTAGATGGAGATCGTGTCCGGAAAGCCCGGCACGCACAGTGCCAGCGCGAGGCCGACGTAGCCGTACGACTGTGCGAGTCTCACCGTCTTCCGCTCGGACCACTCGACGACGTCGAACCGCGAGCGCCGGAGCCACTGGACCACCGGCCCGGACTCCTTCGCCTCCTGTCCCACGTGGAAGGCGAAGACGCTGCCGAGGGCCTTGCCCGCGCCGCTGACGAGGACGATGACCGTCAGCCGCAGGTTCCGCCCCAGTCCCAGTTCGAGCGGCGCAGCGAGCACGATCTCCGACGGCAGCGGCAACACGACCGCGATGGCCGCCGAGTACGCGAACACGACGGCGAGTCCCGGCCAGCCGGTCGCCGTCTCGACCGCCCGCTCCATCGCAGCGTAGGCCTCGTCCAGCCG
>CAZEIO010000222.1:0-1396 GCA_964512525.1 uncultured Halobacteriales archaeon | reverse complement strand
GTTCCCGTTCCCGTTCCGGCCCCGGTGCCGGTGGCGTCGTCGTTCACGCCGGATTCTCGGCGTCGGGGCCGCGTAAGTCTTGAGGTTCGCCCCGGCTCAGTCGTTCGCCCGGGGTGGCGCGACCAGCCGACCGCTCGCCGAGTCCGTCTCGTTCAGCGCCTCCGGCACCCACTCCGGTCGCTCGACCGTCGTCTCGCCGATGTCGCCGACGCCCATCTGGAGTGCGATGTCGGCGCGGCCGCCGTTCGCCAGTTCCGCGACGATACTGGCCTCCATCGAGCGCACGCGGCCCTGTCGGTCCACGACTACCCGGCCGGTGTAACTGGCCACGTCGGTCACCTGGTCGCCCAGTTCGTCGGCGACGCCGGCCGCCGGTTCTTCGGTGGTGAGCACCACTCGGTCCTCGCCGGCGACGGCGACGGTGTAGTTACCCAGGCCCATGAACTGGTCCACGAACCGCCGGGCGGTGATGTTGCCCCGGACGACGTCGGGGTCGGCCCGCTGGAAGCGAACCGAGCCGCTCGCGTTGACCCGCGCGACGGCCACCGACTCGTTCCCCCACGTCGTCTGTGCGAGCGTGAACCGACCCTCCTGGCTGAACGCCGAGACGAACTCGCCGCTCCCGTCGGTCCGGGCCACCTGCGTCGCGACCGACTGCTGGGTCGTCCCGTTGACGGTGATGGCCCGGGTGAGGTTCAGCCGCACGGTGAATGCCGACCCCGACAGGGCGTCCTCGTGGGCGAAGCCCAGCCGAGTGACGTTGACCGAGCCGTCGGTCGCGACGCCCGGCGGCAGGCGCTCGGCGTCGAACGGGGGTTCGGTGTCGCCCGAGACGGTCGTCCCGACCGCCGTCGGCGTCCCGGGGCCGTCGGTCGTCGTCTGTTCCTGCGTCGGCGTCGCGGTCGGGCCGCCCGCGCCACCGTCGCCACCGCCCAGTGCGCCACACCCGGCGGTCACGACGAGGACGACCACGGCGACGACCGAGACCACGGCCCGCGTCCGAGACTCCGCACGAGCAGCCGGTACCATACTCACGGTGTGGCCCGGTACGTGAAAAGCGGCCCGTCATCGTCCCGGCCGTCGCGGTCCCGCAGGACCGGTCCGGCCGTCGCTCGCTACCGGACGGAGTCGAGGATGAACTTCTGCTCGACGCGCTTGACCTCGTGCTGGACGTCCCGGACGGCGTCGATGTTCGCGGAGATGGAGGAGACGCCCTCGTTGACGAGGAAGCGGACCATCTCGGGCTTCGAGCCGGCCTGTCCGCAGATAGACGTGTCCACCCCGTGCTCCCGACAGGTCTCGATGGTGTGGCCGATGAGTTCGAGGACGGCCGGGTGGAGTTCGTCGAACCGGTCGGCGACGTTGCCGTTGTTCCGGTCGACGGCGAGCGTGTACT
>CAZEIO010000221.1:0-2826 GCA_964512525.1 uncultured Halobacteriales archaeon | reverse complement strand
GGCGTTGCCGCCGCCGGTCCAGGGGTCCTCGATGTACACGACCTCCTCGAGGTCGGCGCCGACGGACGCTAGCAGTTCGTCGCAGTAGGCGACCGTCTCCTCCTTCCAGTACACCTCGCCGTGGTAGGCGTAGCGGTCCTCCGGCACCTCCTCGTGGGTGTTGAAGGCGTGGTGGGCCATCATCTCGAAGGCCATCGTGTGCCGGCCGGTGACGCCGACGTTGTCGATGTCCTGCATCCGGATGCAGGGCTGGCTCACCGTCAGCGGGTTGGCGGGCGGCGGCGTCTCGCCGCTCGTGACGTGGGGCTGGAAGTCGTAGATGGACGCCTGCGTGAGGAGGACGTCGTCGCGCCAGCGGTGGGCGGCGACCGGGTACGGGTCGAGACGGCCGTGGCCGCGCTCCGCGAAGAACGAGAGGAACTCCTCGCGCATCTCCTCCAGCGTGAACGCCCGGTCGAAACCCGGGTTGTCGATGAAGGTGTACTCGCCACAGGGCGGTTCGCCACAGACCCGGCGGTCGCGGTCGCGGGTCCAGAAGTGGTCACCGCACTCCGGACACTCGCGCCGGACCATGTCGTGCTCCTCGAAGTAGTCGAGGCGGTACTCCTCCTCGAGACTGCTCATGCAGTGGCGTGCCCGCCGCCCGAGTAAAATAGTTCCGCACCCGCGACACGCTCTCTGGCGCCGATTCCCGTGCGGGCGCCGACACCCGGTTCCTCGACGGTGTCGTCACCGACCGTCGGCGGGCAGTAGCTATTTCGGCGGCGGGCGTCTCGAAAGCAGGTATGACCGTCCTCTGCGTTGACCCGGACGACGACGAGCGGACGACGACGGTGGCCGCCCTCGAGGCCGCCGGCCTGTCCGTCGTCGGCGTCGCGTCGGCGGCCGAGGCCCGGGCGGCCCTCGACGCCGACGTCGCCTGTCTCGTCACCGAACACGACCTCCCCGACGGCACGGGTATCGAACTCGTCGCCGACGTCCGCGAGACGACGCCGGACGTCGCCTGCGTGCTGTACACCGACACCGACCCGGCGGACGTGGACACCGTTGCACTCGGCGAGGTCGTCGCGGAGTACCAGCCGAAGGGCGACCTCGACCGCCTCGTGGACCTCGTCGAACACAGCGTCGCCACCCGGAGCCAGACGGCCTACCCGCTGCCGGAGAACGAGACCGCTCGGCTGGCCGCCCTGGAACGGTTCGCCGCCGACCCCGGGGCGCTGTCGGACTCCTTCGACCGCCTCACCCGTATCGCCACCGCCCTGTTCGACGTGGACTCCTCCGCGGTCGGTCTCGTGGACGCCCACCACGAGAACTTCGTCTCCTGTTTCGGCATCGACATCGACACCCTCGACCGGGAGGACACCGTCTGCACCTACGCCATCCTCGACGACGGGGTGACGGTCGTCGAGGACCTCGCCGACGACCCCCGCTTCGACTCCAACGAGGTCATCCGCGCCGCGAACATCCGCTTCTACGCCGGCGCCCCGGTCACCACGCCCGACGGCCAGAACATCGGCACCTTCTGCCTGTACGACGACACCCCGCGGACGCTGTCGGCGGACGACCGCGTCCTCCTCGAGGACCTGGCGGACGTGGTGGCCGAGGAACTCGCCCTCAGGACGCGGCTCAGGGAAGCAGAGGGACCGACGGCGACGGACGCCCGGTCCGACGACGGAGGCGAGTCCCGATGACCGCCGCGTACTCCTTCGACGGCCTCCCGGTCCAGCCGGTGAGTCCCGGGACGACCCTGCTCCTGACCGGCGCCGCCCACGGCGGTACGCGCGAACTGGCATACCGGCTGCTCGTCGGCCCCGAGGACGAGGGGACCGTCATAGTCACGACTGACCAGCGAGCGACCCGCATCGCTGACGACTGCGAGGCCGCCGGAATCGTCCTCGATCCCTCCCGGTCGGCCATCGTCACCTGTGTTGGCCAGGACAACCGCGACAAGACGGTCTCCGCCCGTCTCCTCCGGGTGTCCGGTCCCGGCGACCTCACCGGCATCGGAATGCGTTTCTCGCAGGTTATCGAGGGGCTCTACGACGATGGAGTCGACCGGATCCGGACCGGCGTCGTCACCGTTTCGACGCTCCTCTCGTTCAACGAACTCCGTACTGTCTCTCGCTTCGTCCACACGCTGGTCGGGCGCATCGGCCGCGTCAACGGCCTCGGCGTCCTCGTGATGGATCCAGAGGCCGAGGGCCAGCAGGCCGTCTCGAACGTCGCGCAGTTCTGTGACGCTCGCGTGGACGTCCGCGACGCCGACGGCAGCGACGGCCCGGAACTCCGGGTCAGGGGCCTGCCCGACCAGCCACGGGACTGGACGCCGTTCGACCCGTACGCCTGAGCCGGTCGTCCTCTGTCAGCCGCCGGGGTCACTCCCCCTCGGCCCGCCCCTCGCGGGCGATGGCCGCCAGCAGCGACTCTAGCTGGATGCGCTCGTTGCCCCCCTCGGCGATGCGGTAGTCGGCCTCGCCGAGTCGGTCCAGGACGCGGACCGCCGCCTCGTCCGAGAGGTCGTAGTCCCACACCGAGCGGTGGACCTGGTCCACGACGTCGCCGCCGGCGATGCCGCGGTCCGTGAGGAGTTCGTCGAGGGTGCCCCGCGCGGCGACGAAGTCGCCGTCGAGTGCCCGCGTTATCATCGCCTCCACCTCCTCCGGCCGGGCGGTGGCGGTGATGGCGTACACCGCGCTCTCGTCCACCGTCTCGCCCGTGACGGCGGCGGCCTGCAGCGCGTTGATGGCCTTGCGCATGTCGCCGTCGGCGACGTACGTCAGTGCCTCGACGCCGTCGTCGGTCACCTCGACGTCCTCGATCGCGGCG
>CAZEIO010000220.1:0-2841 GCA_964512525.1 uncultured Halobacteriales archaeon | reverse complement strand
GGGTTCGTCCCCGCCGCCGACGTCGTGGCCTTCGTCGAGACACACCGCTGACTCGCGATGCGAGACCGTCTCCGGAGTCCGGAGAGCCCCCGGACCGACGACCGTGGCGTCGGTGTTCGGCTCGCCTCGGGAGGCGTGGCGAGCGGTCGGCAACCGGTGGTGGCCGACCTCATCGTCGGCATCGCCGGCCGGGCTGGTGCTGGTGCTCCTGTGAGTTCGTCGTCGCAGAGTAACCGTGAGTCCCGACCGTCGCCGCGAACGCCCGGTGGAGGTGGGCGGCGTCAGCGGGTGGTCGCGGCGGCGCCAACTGTCGCGTCTTCGACGACCGGCTCTGCCTCGCCGGAGAGGTGGGTGTGCTTGAACCCAGTGGTCCGCTTCAGGCCGTACCCCATCGCGCGGTCCGCGCCGATGTGGGCTATCCACACCAGCGCGACCGGCAGGGCGGTATCGACGCCGAACCAGAAACCAGCGCCGGCGAGAGCCAGCGGCCCGACGTACACGTGCAGGGCGTTGTACGTCGCGGCGCCGACGCGAGGGCCGAACACGTAGCCGACCATGCCGACGTCGGGCGCCAGCGCCAGGACGCCAAGCAACCACCACGGCTGGTCGGTGAGGACGAAGGCGGCAACGGCGGCAACTGCCACCACGAGCCCCTCGAGGCGAAGCTGGTGTCGAATGTTCATGTCTCTGGAACGTCGTCCGAGGAGATAAAGCCGTACTGTCGGGTGCTGACACGGCGCCTGCCACGCCGTCGCCAGTGGCTCGTGCTGGCACGCTTCTGTGCGTGTTTATCCCCTCGCCGGTCGTACCGAGCGTGACGAGAGATCGTTCTCGCCGTGATTCCGATGTATTCCCCTTTCACTCCCACTTCGGTCGGTCGCCGTCTGGCGGTCGTCCTGCTGGTCGTACTGCTCGTCGCGGCCGTCCCGGCCGCGAGCGCACAGCCTCTCCGCGGCAGCGACAGTGTCACCATTCCCGCGGGAACGGTCGCGAGCGGTGATATCTCCGTCGTCGGCGGGACGGTGACAATAGCCGGCACGCTCGACGGCTCGCTCGACGGCCCCGCCACGTCGGTCACCGTGACCGAGACGGGCGTCGTCACGGGCGACGTGGACGTCGCTGCCGGTTCGGTGCACGTGCGCGGCACCGTCGAGGGTGACGTCAACGGGGCCGCGGGCGTCGTGACGGTGGCCGAGGGAGCCCGTATCGGCGGTGACCTCTCGGCTGCCGCCGGATCGTTGGTGCTCGACGGCGCCGTTGACGGATCCGTCAGAGTCGGCGCGGAGGCACTGACGGTGGGCCCGACCGCCCGCGTTGGCGGTGACCTCCTGTATGACGCCGAGGACATGGACATCGCCGAGGGCGCGACCGTCGGCGGCGTGACAGAGTTCCGCCCGGGTCTCCGCGACGGCAGAGTTCCGCTGGTCGGTGACCTCTCGCTGGCCGTCGGAACGAGTCTCGCTCTCGCAGTCGTCGGGTTCGTCGCCAGCCTCGCCCTCGGCGTCGTTCTCCTCGTCGCTGCGCCCAGCCTCGCTCGCCGGGTGACCGACACCGGTCGGAGCCACCCTGCCCGTAGCGGCCTCGTTGGCGTCGGCACGATACTGGCCGTGCCAGTCTCGCTGGTGCTCTTGGCGGTCACCGTCGTCGGTATCCCGCTGTCGGTGGCCGGCCTCCTGGTGTCGATCCCGCTGCTGTGGGTCGCCTTTGTGTACGGTGCACTGCTGACCGGCGACTGGCTGGTGTCGTTCGCGAACGTCCGTTCGCCGTACGTCGCTCTCGCGGTCGGGCTGCTGGTCCCGACGGTCGTCTCCACCCTCCCCTTCGGTGATCTGGTCGCCGTCGCGTACCTGTTGGTGGGCCTCGGCGCTCTCGTGCTGACCCTCGTTGAACGCCGCCGTGGCGGCGGTGATAGGACCGGCGCTCGTGGAGCGACCGGAGAGGGCACCGAGGCTGACCGCGGTGCCGGCGCTCCGCCGGCGGTCTGATCCGCGATGTACAGCCTTCGTCCAGATGACAGACCACGAAAGGGCAGCTTCAAGCCGACTCCCCGCCGACGGTGGTGCGTGAGCCACGAGCGATTCTTCAGGGAGGGAGTGGACCGCCGGCAGGTGGTCGGCGTCCTCCTCGTCGCCGTCGTCCTCTTCGTCCTCGGAGTGGTCCTCACCGGTCAGTCGGCGTGGCTGCTCGAGGACCCGGCGGCTGTCCGCGACGCGGTCCGTTCCTTCGGGCCGCTGGCGCCGCTCGCGTTCGTTCTCATGCAGGCGATTCAGGTGGTCGTCGCGCCCGTCCCTGGTCACGTCCTCGCGTTCGCGGCCGGCTACCTGTTCGGCCCGGTGTGGGGACTCGTTTACAGTCTGGCCGGGGCCACGGTCGGTTCCTACGTCGCGATGCGACTGGCGCGACGCTACGGACGGCCGTGGGTTGAGCGGTTCGTCGCGCCCGGTCTCGTCGCCTCGTTCGACCAGGCCATCGAGGACTACGGACTGCTCGCGGTGTTTCTTGTCTTCCTGCTGCCCGGTCTCCCCGACGACGTGGTTTGTCTCGCCGTCGGCATCTCCGGACTCGACCTCCGGAAGGCCCTCGCGGTCACGGTGGTGGGTCGGACACCCGGCTACGCCGTCCTGGTGCTCTCGGGTGCCGGACTCGCTGAGGGCCGTCTCTCCACGGTGGCCGTCCTGCTGTCGGCCGCCGGTCTCGTCGTCGTCCTGTCGCTGTGGCAGCGACAGGCCATCGTGGCATGGCTTGCCCGGCGGACCACCGCCGACTGACCGGCGTCAGTCGCTGGCGTCGGGGTCCTCGCCGTTCGCGTCGGCGTCACCGTCCGTTTCCGCGTCCGGCCCC
>CAZEIO010000219.1:0-2870 GCA_964512525.1 uncultured Halobacteriales archaeon | reverse complement strand
CTACGCGAAGAACCCCGGCGACGGCTACTGCCAGTTCAACGCCGACCCGAAGATACGGAAGGTCCGCGAGAAGTTCCGGGACATGGTCGAACCGGAAGCCAGCGCGGACGACTGACGCGACCCGACTCTCTGCTCGCCGTTCGACGGTCCCGCTCTGCTCCCGACGACCACCGGGTGTGTCGATCCGAGCCTGACGACTGACACGGACAAAGGATTAAGTAGTATCATCTATCACAGATTCTCATGCCGTTAAGCGCAAACGGTACGGAAAAAATCGGAATAGAAAACGAACGTGATCCTGTAGTGCGGACGACGAACACGCGTCGGCCCGTCGTCGGTCGGGAGGAGGTGGGCGGATGCTGACGGCACTGCAGGCGGCCGGCGACGTCGCCACGCTGGTCGAGGGGGTCAACCTGCTGTGGATCCTCGTCGTCACCTTCCTCATCTTCTTCATGCACGCCGGGTTCGCGATGCTCGAGGCCGGACAGGTGCGCTCGAAGAACGTCGCCAACCAGCTGACGAAGAACATGCTCACCTGGAGTGTGGGAGTGACGGCGTACTTCCTCGTCGGCGCGGGCCTGTCGGCGGTCGTCGGCCAGCTCACGGGAGCGGAGGCGCTGGCCGCGGGTGACGCCTTCGGGAGCGTCCTCGCGCCGGGTGACCCCAACGCGTGGGTGGGGTGGCTGTTCGGTGCGGTGTTCGCGATGACCGCGGCGACTATCGTCTCCGGCGCGGTCGCCGGCCGGGCGAAGTTGCGCGCCTACGTCATCTACACGGTGGCGCTGTCGGCCGTCATCTACCCCGTCGTCGTCGGCTTCACGTGGGCCGGCGGTCTCCTCGCCGAGTCCGGACTCCTCGGCGTCGGCTACCAGGACTTCGCCGGCGGCATGATAGTGCACGGGATGGGTGGCATCGCCGGTCTCACCGCCGCGTGGGTCATCGGGCCACGGATGGACCGCTACGACGCGGACGGCTCCGTGAACGTCATCCCGGGCCACTCGCTCTCCTTCGCGGTGCTCGGGACGCTCATCCTCGCCTTCGGCTGGTACGGCTTCAACGTCGGCACGGCCGTCGACGTGTTCGTGATGGAGGACGGCGCGGTCAGCCTGGAGGGCTTCGCGTACGTCGGCCGCGTCGCGCTGGTGACGACGCTCGGCATGGCCGCCGGCGGCATCGGTGCCGGGGGGGCGGCCCTCGCGAAGACGGGGAAGGTGGACACGCTGTACGTCGCCAATGGGATGCTCGCCGGTCTCGTCGGCGTCACTGGGCTCGCCGACGCGATCGTCTGGCCCGGGGCGTTCGCCGTCGGTCTCCTCGCCGGCGCACAGTTGCCCGTCGTCTTCGAGTTCGTCGAGCGTCGCCTGCAGATCGACGACGTCTGCGCGGTGTTCCCGGTCCACGGCTCGGCGGGCGTCGTCGGGGCACTGGCGTACCCCTTCGTGGCGACCGACGTGCTCTCGGGCGGCCTCGCGGCGTTCGCCGACGCGATGGTCGGGCAGGTGGCACTCGTCGTCGTCGTCGGCGCGTGGACGGTGCTTGCGACTGCCGGCGTGTTCGGCGCGCTGAAGGCCGTCGGCCAGGCCCGCGTGGACCGCTCACACGAGCGCGAAGGCCTCGACGTCACCGAACACGGCGTTGACACCTATCCCGAGTTCGGCGGGACCCGCCGGGACGCCGTCGAAGTCGAGGGCGACGCCGTGCGGACCGACGGCGGGGCCAGCCCGGAACTGCAGATGGTCGTCGCGATGATCCGGCCCGAACGCCTCGAACCGGTGAAGGAGGAACTCGCGGCCGTCGGCGCACCCCACCTCACCGTCACTCGCGTCCGCGGTCGGGGCGACCAGCCGGCGAAGGTCGGCCAGTGGCGCGGCGAGGAGTACAGCGTGGACCTCCTCGAGAAGGTGAAGGTGGAGGTCGTCGTCGCCGACGTCCCCGCCGGCGAGGTCGTCGATGCCATCCGCGAGGGAGCCCACACCGGCGAGCCCGGCGACGGCCGGATATTCGTCCTGCCGGTCGAGGACGCCTGCCAGATTCGGACCGGACAGCGGGGCCCGGAGGCGGTCTGAACGGCCCCGCCGAGACGCCGGACGGCGGAGACGGACGTCTCGCTACAGCCAGCCGGGCGGGAGTTCGTCCTCGTGGTCCGCCAGCAGTTCGAGCATCGGCCGGATTTCGTCGAACTCCGGCCCCTTCATCACCTCGTGGGTGTCTCTGTTCCACTCGATGAACCCGTACTCGACCAGTTTCGGAAGGTGGACGTGTTGCATCGCCACGAGACGGTCAACGGCGTCTCGCTCGCTCTCGGAGTCGGCGAGGACGACCGGTGTCTCGTCCTGCGGATTGTGGTCCAGCAAGGAGACCAGCAGTTTGCGGCGCTGAACGGCCGCCAGCGCATCGACCACACGGTCGAACGAAACCGCTTCCGACGTGGCCTTCATACTCTTACACGGACCAGCGGACGCATAACACGCGCACATTTTCCGGTCGTTCCGATTCTTGATCAACCGAGTGACACCGTTCTCGTCTGGTCACCCGGTCGGCGCCGTCGGTCCCCGCCTCGCGGCGACCGTCCGCCGGCCGAGGGCGTCGTACGAGGCGACGGCACCGGCGGACCGCGGCGCCGCAGTCGGCGTCCGGCGGGCACTAAGCGAAGACATAAAACGCTCGAACCGCGAGTATCCGTACGACACAGCGTCCGGTACGGCGGCGCCGGCGCACTCGACACCAACTCAACAATGGACAGGCAAGACCGACGCGCCATCTCGCGCGACTACTTCGACAGGGACCGACTCGCAGACCACCACTTCCGCTCGTTCAACGCCTTCCTCGAGCGGGGCATGCAGCAGATAGTCGAGGAGAAGGAGACCATC
>CAZEIO010000218.1:0-2896 GCA_964512525.1 uncultured Halobacteriales archaeon | reverse complement strand
AGTCGCCCGCGGTCACCATCGTCGGCGAGGTCGTTCGCGTCCGCGAGACGGTCGAAGACCTCCACCGGCACGACCTTGGATGATACCGCTGCTCCACGACTTCGAGGGCGAACGGGTGGTCGTCGTCGGCGGCGGAGCCGTCGCTCTCCGGAAGGCCCGTCGCTTCGCCCGCGAGGCGACGGTCATCGTCTTCGCGACCGAGTTCGCCGACGGGTTCGACGAGGTGGCGTGCGAGTGCCGCCGCGAGCGGGTCCACCCCGACGACCCGCCGGCCGCCATCGCCGGGGCCGCTCTCGTCGTGCCGGCGACGGACGACGAGGACCTGAACGACGCCGTCGCCGCGGCCGCCGACCGCGAGGGCTGTCTCGTGAACCGGGTGGACCACGCCGGCGACGTGGTGGTGCCAGCGTCAGTTCGCTCGGAAGAGGTCGTCGTCGCCGTCTCGACTGGCGGGGCGAGTCCCGCCACCGCGAAGTGGCTCCGGCGCGAGGTGACCCCGACCGCGGAACGTGCCGACGCCATGGTCCGCCTACAGCGCGAACTGCGTACCGAACTCAAGGAGTCGGTGCCCACCCAGTCGCGCCGCCGGCAACTCCTCTGGTCCGTCCTCGAGAGCGACCGCGTCCGCTCGCACCTGCCGGAAGACCCCGACGCAGCCCTCTCGGCCGCCCGCGACGTCGTCGAGGACTGATCTCGATTGCGGACCCGACCCGCGGCGAGGATCGCACGACGAGACGCTGACCCCGCTCTCGTCCCCCTGACCAAAACTTACTTGTGAGTTCCTGCCGAGCCGATAGTCAAGCCTACTTGGGAAAGAACAAACCAAGTTGTACGACACATGTCCACAGAAGCACTCGCACTCATCGGCCGTGACACGACCCGTGCACAGGAGACGTACGACGTCCACGCTGGCCGCCTTTCCCATCGCGACGTCGCCGACTCGGTGCACACCCTGACCTACGAGCACGAACCGGTGCGGGACCTCCGGGACGACTTGGAGGCCATCGACGCCGACACGGTGTACGCGGTGCCGATGACGGCGGCCCACACGTTCGAGACGCTCGACGACCTGCCGGCCGCTCTTTCGCACGTCCCCGGCACGGTGCGCTACTGCGAACCACCGGGACGAAGTCCGGCGACGACGGAGGCACTGACGGCGCGGGCCGCCGACCACGTCTCGCCCGCCGAGGACGCGACGCTCGTCGTCGTCGCCCTCGGCAGCAGTTCGAAGCCGTACCACAGACAGACCGCCGAGTACCACGCCGCCCGACTCCGGGAGGGCTCGGCTTACGGCGAGGTCGTCCCCTGCTATCTCCTCCAGAACCCGGCCGTCGAGTGCGTCCGTTACAACGTCTCGAACGACCGCGCCGTCGCAGTCCCGCTGTTTCTGACACCCGGCGAGGCCACCGCGGAGCGGATCCCACGGAAACTCGACGTCGGCCGCGGGGGTATCGAGTACGCCGACCCCGTCGGCGACCACCACGCGATGACGGACGCTATCCACGCCGTCGTGGCGAAGCAGCGTGCCCTCACGGGGGCGAGTGACGACCGACCACACGCTTCGTTCGAGACCGACCTCGTCCGCACCAGTCGGCGGGTGGCCACCGACGGCGAGGGCCGGCGACGGTAGCCCCGTCAGTCCCGCCGCACCGCGAGGACGGACAGGTCCGAGAAGGGAGACGCCGCCGGGTCGCTCCCGCCGGCGTGAGTCGCGAGGGCACCCAGCGTGCTCCGGGTGGTCGTCTCCACCTCGTGGGTCAGGTGTTCGAAGACCAGTGCCGAGAGCGACGGCGCGGCCCCACTCTCGACGAGGTGGGCCGCCACGTCGCCGGGCATCCAGTCGTACGGTCGCGGCAGGACGAGGAGGTGCCGGTCGCCGACCGTCGTCCGCAGTCTGCGCAGGTCCGGTTCGACGTCGCCGCTCTTGTGCAGGGTGACGAACGTCGTGGCCTCCATCGGTGTCCGGGCGCGACTCGCCGCCACCTGCAGCGAGGAGATACCGGGGACGACGCGCACCCGGCGGTCTACGGCCGCCTGGACCTTCCCGACGAACTGGTAGCCCGAGTGGTTCGGGTCGCCCATCAGCACGGCCGTCCCGATTGCCCCCGTCGAAACGCGGTCGGCGAAGCGCTCGAGCGTCGCCGCCTCGTCCCGGTAGCCACAGGTGAGGGTGTCTCCCTCGACGACGTCGCGGACGTACTCCACCACCGTCTCGAAGCCGACGACGACGTCGGCCTCTTCGACGGCCGCCCTCGCACGCGGCGTGAGGTAGTCGAGGTTGCCGGGCCCGATGCCCACGGCCCGGACGGGTGCCAGTTCGGCCTTCCCTCTGCCGTCCCGTTCCGCCCCGGCGTGGTCGTCGCCGGCGGCGGCCCCACTCACGCTCCCGTTCGCCGCCGTCGGCTCCGGTTTCGCGGCCGCCACCGTCGCCGGGTCCGGCCCGGCGTCGAGGTCGAACGCGTCGCTCACAGGTCCACCTCTCCCGACCGGGCGTCGCTGGCCACGTGGACGAGTTCGTTCGTCAGGCCCGCGGCGAGACCGCTCCCCCCGCGTCGGCCGACGTTCGTCACCGCCGGCACGCCGTGTTCGGCGGCGACTTCGCGGAGACGGGCGCGGCTCTCGGCGGCCTTGACGAACCCGACGGGCGTCGCGACGACGGCAGCCGGGCGAGTGCCGTCCTCGATGCAGTCCGCGAGCGCGAGTGCCGCCGTCGGCGCGTTGCCGACGACGGCGACGCTGCCCTCGTACAGTCCCTCGCGGTCACACTCGAGGACCGAGGCGGCAGTCCGGGTCATACCAGTCTCCGCGGCGAGGTCGGCCCCCCGTCCGATGGCCTTCTCGACCGGACAGTCGTGCCCGCGTCCCGTGATGCCGGCCTTCACCATCGTGATGTCGG
>CAZEIO010000217.1:1771-2922 GCA_964512525.1 uncultured Halobacteriales archaeon | reverse complement strand
ACTACTCCACGGAGAAGCCGCGTTCTTTCAGTTCGTCGCGGACGCGGTCCTCGTGGTCGCCCTGGAGTTCGATGGTGCCGTCGTCCACGGTACCGCCACAGGCGAAGGTGGACTTCAGTTCCGAGGAGAGGTCGTCGAGGTCGACGTCGCCGGGGTCGAAGCCGTCGAGGATGGTGACCGCCTTGCCGTAGCGGCGTTCGTCAACGTGGACACTGATCTGTTGGGACTCCTTTGCGACGTCCTCGCAGACGCACAGGTCGTCTGGGAGGCCGCAGGTTGCGCATACGTCTGCCACTGTCTCAAGTTACGTGCGTCGGACACTAAAAACCCTGCTACCCCGGCACGGCGGGTGCACAGCCGTCGGCCGCCCGTCTTCCAGTAGGTGGTGGCCGGCGACGGACGACCGCAGACACCGGGTCGGGAGCACCGAATTGATGACGGTGTGGCTCGGAACACGGGGCGTGCGCCCGGTCGCCTTCGACTTCGACGGCACGCTGTCGGACTCCGAGATGGTCGTGTTGCTGGCAGAGGCGGCCGGCGTCGCCGACCGCGTCGCCGAGGTCACCCAGCGAGCGATGGACGGCGACCTCGCCTACGCCGAGAGCCTCCGCGAACGAGTCGGACTGCTGGCGGGCGTACCGGTCGCCGACGCCGAGGCGGCCTTCGGACGGGTCGAACTCCGGCCCGGCGCGGGGGAACTCCTCGCGGACCTCCGCGAGGCGTCGGTCCCGACGGCAGTGTTCACCGGCGGGTTCGACCGTGGCGTGGCGGCGGCACTCACTCGCGCCGGGACGAGCGTGGACCGGACGGTCGCTAACCGCGTCCGCGACGACGGCACGACTCTCACCGGCGACGTCGAGGGACCACTCGTCGAGGGGACGAAGGACGACGCCCTACGGGAGTGGTGTGCCGACCTCGACACCGACCCGGCCGAAGCGGTAGCCGTCGGCGACGGCGCCAACGACCGGCCGATGCTCGAGGTCGCCGGTCTCGCCGTCGGGTTCGACCCGAAGCCGTCCGTGGCACCGGCGTGTGACGTGGTCGTCGCGGACGTCGCCGAACTCCGAGAGGTGTTCGTCGCGGAGGGACTTCTCTCCGAGGACTGACGGTGTCGCCCGTCCTCACTCGGGCGAGGGAGCCGGACGGCCGGC
>CAZEIO010000217.1:0-1671 GCA_964512525.1 uncultured Halobacteriales archaeon | reverse complement strand
CCGGCACAGTCGTCGTCGGCGACCGCCGCGACCCCACCGTCGAGGAAGGCCGACAGGGGTGGGCCGACGAGGTCGGGTTCGGTGAGGAAGGCGTCGTGGCCGTAGTCCGTGTCGAGGACGCAGTGGTCGGTCGCGACGCCGGCGTCGCGGAAGGCGTCGGCGAGACGCCGCGCGCCGGCGACGGGAAAGTGCCAGTCGCCGGTGAGCGAACAGACGAAGGCCTCGCCGCCGGCAGCGGCGAAGTCGGCGAGGGCCGCGGCGTCCGACGCGTAGCCGGCCGCGAGGTCGTAGTCGTCCATCGCCCGCAGGAGCAGGAGGTAGCTGTTCGCGTCGAACCGCTCGACGAAGCGGGCGGCGTTGTAGTCGAGGTACGACGCGGCCGCGCGGTACGGGCCGTCAACGGCGTCGGGCGGGGTGGTCGCCGTCGTTGAGGCCGGCGCCGACGGCGGGTCGTCGGCCGGCCGGCGGCCGAACCGCCGCCACATCGACGCCTTCGAGAGGTACATCAGGTGGCCGACCATCCGCGCCAGCGCGAGGCCGTCGTCCGGGTGGTCGCCGCCGTAGTAGCGGCCGCCCTGCCAGTTCGGGTCGCTCACGATGGCACGGGCGGCCACGGCGTCGAGGGCGAGACACTGCGGGTCCAGTCGGGCGGCGGTCGCGACGGGCGCGACGCGGTCGACGAACCCGGGGTAGCGCTTCGCCCAGTCGAGGGCGTTCGTACCGCCGAGACTGCCGCCGACGACGGCGTGGAGGTGGTCCACCCCGACCGCCGCGAGGAGGCGTCGCTGAGCCCGCGTCCAGTCGCCGACGGTGACGGCGGGGAACTCGGGGCCGTACGGGTCGCCGGTCCGGGGGTCGGTGGAGACGGGACCGGTTGACCCGTAACACGACCCCGGCACGTTCACGCAGACGACGTGGTACTCGGTCGTGTCCACCGCCCGCCCGGGACCGACGACGCCCTCCCACCACGCGCGGGCCTGCCCGCCGAGGGGGAGACCACCCCACTCGGTCGTCGGGTCCGCGGTCGCGTCGGCGTCGTCACCGTCGGCCGGGGTCGCCGTGACGTTCGCGCTGCCGGTGAGGGCGTGACAGACCAGGACCGTCTCCGCCGACGGGTCGCCGTGGGCCTCGTAGGCCAGTTCGAGTCGGGGAACGCGACCCCCGCGCTCGAACTCGAAGGCACCGACATCGACGGTGTCACGTACCACTCGCACGCTCAGCGGTCGTCGGTCGTCTGGCCGCCGTCTCCGTGGGCCGTCCCGAGGGCGCGGTCGAGGTCGTCGAGGACGTCTGCCGGGTCCTCGAGACCGACCGAGAGCCGCACCATGTCGGGCAGGACGCCGGCGGCCCGCTGTTCGGCCTCGGTGAGTTGCTGGTGGGTGGTGCTCGCCGGGTGGATGACCAGCGTCTTGGCGTCGCCGACGTTCGCGAGGAACGAGGCCAACTCGGCGTTCTCGCAGGTCCGCCTGGCGGCCTCGTAGCCGCCGGCTGGACCGAACGCGACCATCCCGCCGTAACCGCCGTCGAGGTACTCGGCGGCGTTGTCGTGGGTCGGGTGGTCGTCGAGGCCGGGGTAGGTGACCCAGTCCACATCCGGGTGGTCCTGGAGTGCCTCGGCGACGGCGCCGACGGTCCCCGACCGGAGCTCCATCCGCAGCGAAAGGGTCTCCA
>CAZEIO010000216.1:0-3029 GCA_964512525.1 uncultured Halobacteriales archaeon | reverse complement strand
GCGCTGACGGCACTCGCCGCACTCGCGGCCGGGCCGACCGCCGTCCCGACGGTCGTCGCTGGGGGACTGACGGCCGCAGTCGCACTCGCGGGCGCTCTCACGCACGGGGGGTTCCTCGGCTACAGGGGGTCCGTGGTCGATATGGGCGCACAGGTGGGCGTCGTCCTCGTGACTGGCTTCGCCGTCGGAACGACCGGCGGGCCGGTGCCAGGCACGGGGACGTGGCTCTGGGTCGCGTTCGCCGCCTGCACCGCTCTGACGGGCTACGCGCTACTGCACGCGATGGCAGCCTACGGCGACCTCTTCGTCGCGCCGTGACGGAGAGAGAAACGTAGTCCACTCGGGGTCGTGACGACTCTGTCGTCGTCTGTAGTACCGCCGACCGATGCCACCGCGGGCGCCCGTCTCACGAAACGATGGCGGAACGACCTCCGTCACCCCGAAGCGGGGACGTCACACTCACCCGGGACACGCCTGCGTCGGGACGTGTGCGATGACGGTATCGCGACCGGATCACTCGACGTCGTCACCGACTGTCGTCCGTCTAGGGTGAGTGGTGCCCGCCCGGTCGAAAGAAATTTTGAGTGAACCACCGTACACGGAGACGAGGTGACCGACCGTGCTCACTGGCGAGTGGCAACTCGGGGTACTGTACGCGGTGGTCCTCGGAGCCAACCTGCTGGTCACGTACTGGCTGGTCCGTCTCGGCGCCGGTGGACGGCAGACGGTTCCGCCGGGGTCCGTGCCGACGCCCACACCGGAGTCGGCGGGGGACGTCGAGTCGGACTCTCGGACCGACCCGCCGGTGGTACCGGACGACGGCGAGGAGCGTCCCGACTCGACGTCCGCCTCGCGAGGGGAGACCGCCGTCGTGGACTGTCCGACCTGTGGCGTCGAGAACGAACGCGGCTACCGGTACTGTCGGAACTGCGTGAGTACGCTTCCCGGTGCCGCCGACACCGGCGGATCGTCGGTCGTTGGCCTCGGCCGGACGATCCGGTAACCGAGGGCCGTCCGACGACGACAGCGGAGGACCGTCGGCCGGTCTCACTCCTCGACCACGAACTCGCTCACGACGTCCCGCACCTCGGTCATGGACATGGGCTCGTCCACGCGGTCCGGGAACGGACTCTCGCCGTTCAGCTGGTTGAACAGGCCGGCGTGACGGGCCTCGACGCTGTGGACGCTGATGGCCGTGTCGAAGACGTCGTCGTCCGCGATCGTCGGTGCCGCGCCGGCGTAGGCTGCCACGCCCGTGTTCTCCAGTGTCTTCGCGAGAGCGAGGAACTCGCTCGGGGTCTCGTAACCGAAGTCGTACTCCGCCTCCTCGACCGGCGTCCCGCCGAGTGACTCCACGCGCACGGAAAGCGCCCGGACGTGCGCCGCCTCGTGGCCCCCGGCGGTCCGAACGTAGTTGGGGACGGCCGTCCGGACTGACTCGTCGAACCCCGAGAGGGCGTCTGCGCTCGCCAGTTCCTCGTCGCTGAACGTCGCCAGTCCCTCGCGGTAGAAGGCGTTCTCGAGGTGTTCGAGCGTCAGCGCGTAGTTCAGTACCTCGACGTCGTCGGTCTCGTCGTCGGCCGTCCGGTCCGGGTTCGGTCTGTCCTCCCCGAGTTCGTACACGCTCGGGTCAACGTCGCTGGTGATGAACCCGCCGGCAGCGGCGAGTCCCTCGAAGACCGACAGTGCCTCGTCAACTGCGTCCAGATACGGCTCGGTATCGTTGATCAGGTTGAGGACACTCGCGTGCCGCGCCTCGACGCTGTGGATGCCCGCCGCCGCCGCCAGCACGTCGTTGTCCACCACCTGTCCGGCAGCGCCTGCGTACCCGGCCACGCCCGTGTTCTCGAGTGACCTCGCGAGAGCGAGGAATTCGCTGGGTGTCTGGTAGTCGAAGTCGTACTCCGCCTCCTCGACCGGCGTCCCGCCGAGAGCCTCGATCCGCTCGGTCAGCAACTCGACGTGGGCAGCCTCGTGAGCACTCACCGTCTCGAGGGAGTCCGGTACTGCCGTCCGGATACTGTCGCCGACGCCCGCGAGGACGTCGGCACCGCGCAGGTCCTCGGCACCGTACTGGTTCAGGCCCTCGCGGTAGAGGGCGTTCTCGAGGTGTTCGAGCGTCAGCGCGTAGTTCAGCACCGGGACGTCCGGAGCGGCGTTCGAATCGGTCCCGGTGGTCGGCTGGTCCGTCTCCGTCGGGCTCTGGGTGTCGGTGGGCGAATCCGTCGGCGTACTCGTCGGGTCTGGCGTCGGCGTCGAGTCACCGCCGTTGCCACCGCACCCCGCCAGTCCAAGTGCCCCGAGCGTGGCAGTGGTCGCCAGGAACGTCCGCCGTGACGAAGATGTCCGGCGCTGTTCGTCGTTCGTCGAGGACGAGTCCATGCGCTGCCATCGTGGAGGCCAGTATAAAGTACCGACTATGTCACTCGAGATGGCCCTGGGTGGCCGGTACCCGTCGCGACGGGGGCCCGCCGAGGCGGTCGGACCCGCACCGCCGGGGACCCGGCGACTGGCGGCGGGTCCGCCCTCGGGTCAGGACGCGTCCACCTTCGTCGCCGCCCGGACGAACTGGTAGGCCGTCTCCACGTCGTCGGCCTCGTGGACCACCGTCCGACTGTTCGTTCCCCGCCTCACCCGCGGCCACAGCGTCGCGACGTCGGCGTCCGCCGGTCGGACGTACTCGACGGCCACCTCGACGGGCGGGTCGAACGGGACCGGCCACGTCGGGTCCGTCGGCGGGTCGGCCGTGACGGCGGCCGCCGCGGTCCGTATCTCTCCCTGGACGACCGACGGCGCCGACGACACCGAGGCCGTCGCGCCGCGTGCCGTCTTTGCGGTGATGTACTCCGCTTCCGGGAGACGGTCGGCAACCGTCTCCTCGAGGACGTCGTCGCCGGTCACCAACCCGACCGGGACGCCCCAGTGTGCCAAAAGCGTCGCGTTGAGTTCGAGTTCGCCGACGGACACGCCGTCCACCCGGACGTCGGCCAGTCGGCCCGTGAACACGTGTTCGTAGTGCCCGCCGCTGC
>CAZEIO010000215.1:0-3036 GCA_964512525.1 uncultured Halobacteriales archaeon | reverse complement strand
CGGCCTCGCAGGCCGCGACGGCGGCGTCGAAGTCGCCGGTGTGGCCGACCATGTCCGGGTTGGCGTAGTTCAGGACGGCGAGTGCGGGGTCCGTCTCGGCGACGACGTCGCGGGCGGCGTCGGTCACCGCCGCGGCACGCATCTCCGGGCGTCGGTCGTACGTCGCCACGTCCGGACTCTCGACGATGCGTCGCGTCTCGCCGTCGAGGGCGACCTCGCGGCCGCCGTCGAAGAAGTAGGTGACGTGGGCGTACTTCTCGGACTCGGCGGCGCGCAACTGTCCGCGTCCCGCTCGCGCGACGGTCTCGCCGAGGGTCTCCTCGGGGTCCCGCGGCGGGAAGGCGACGGGCAGGTCGAACTCGCGGTCGTACTCGGTCATCGTCGTCACGCGGACGGCCGGCGGGTCGGTCTCGAACGGCCACGCCGGGTCGATATCGGCGAGCAGTCGCGTCAACTGGCGGGCGCGGTCGGCGCGGAAGTTCGTGACGACGACCGCATCGCCGTCGTCGAGGGGGGGGCCGCCCGCCACCAGCGTCGGTTCGACGAACTCGTCGGTGTCGCCGCGGTCGTAGGAGGCCTCGACGGCGGCGACCGCGGAGGGAGCCTCGTGGGCCGCCCGGCGGTTCACGACGGCGTCGTACGCCCGGCGGGTGCGCTCCCAGTTCCGGTCGCGGTCCATCGCGTAGTAGCGCCCCGAGACGGTCGCCACGTCGCCGGTGCCGGCGTCCTCGACGACGCGTTCGAGGTCGCGGACGTGGTCCACGCCGCTGGTCGGCGCCGTGTCGCGGCCGTCGGTGACGGCGTGGGTGACCGCCTCGACGCCGCGGTCGGCGGCGACCCGTACCAGCGCGTGCAGGTGGCGGGCGTAGCCGTGGACGCCGCCGTCGCTGACGAGGCCGACGAGGTGGACACGGCCGTCGTTCGCGGCGGCGTGGTCGAGGGCGTCGGCGACGGCGGCGACGCTCCCGAGGTCGCCCGCGTCGATGGCGTCGTCGATGCGGGCGGCGGCCTGTTCGACTACCCGCCCCGCGCCGAGGGTGAGGTGGCCCACCTCGCTGTTGCCCATCTGTCCGTCGGGCAGGCCGACGCTGCGGCCCGCGGTGTCGAGGGTGGCGTAGGCGCCGTCGGCGACGAGGCGGTCGAACGTCGGCGTCGCGGCGGCGCTGACGGCGTCGCGGCCCCCGGTCGGTCGCGGGCGGCCGTCGAGGAGGTGGTCGGGGGCGTCGCGGCCGAGGCCCCAGCCGTCGAGGACGACGAGCGCCGCGTCCATACGGGCGATGGGCGCGTCGGCGGCTTCTACCCTTCGACCGTCGCCGCCGAACGGAGCGAACCGCCGGCGGTCGCGGACGAGACGGCCACCCGGAGAGGACCGACCGGTGATCCCGTGGGGTATATGCCGCTCGCGGGCCGTCTCTGCCGTGTGACGCTCGACCCCGTCCACTTCGAGGGGATCACCCGACTCTCCCAGCGGGTGGAACGGGGCGTGGACCGCAGCGAACACCGCGCGTTCGCCGAGACCGTCTGGGGGGAGTTCCTCGACCCACTGGTGAGCGACGGCGTGGCCGTCCTGGAGCCGATCGGCGACCAGCGTCGCCGCACCGTGGACGTCGAGGACGTCGCTCTCGTGGACGACCCCTTCCCCACACGGCACGGACTCGACTCGGGGACGATCAACCCGACGACGTACCGCAACGGACTGGTCGTGGACGTGGCGCAGGCGGCGATGAGCGCCGTCCCGTCGGACCTCGACCTCCACCGCGCCCGGACGGTGGTGCAGGCCGTCCACGCCAGCGACGCGACCGTCGTCTTCGAGGACGAGCCCTCGATGTTCGACGAGGGGTACGTCGAGGGACGGGTCCTCCACGCGCCGCGGGTGAACCGCTACGAGGGCACCGTCGTCCACGAACTCGCGCTCTACACCGCCGAGAGCGAACACGCCCGCCGGCAGGCCGACGTCGTCGAGGACCTCCTCGTTCTCGACGGCCCCATCTACCCGAAGGGACTGCTGAACTGGGCCGACCGCTCGCCCGAACTCGCCCAGTTGCTCGACGAGGACCGCCCGCGGGACGTGGTCGAGAACTACGTCCGCCTCGTCGAGCGATTCGTCGAGCGCGAGGTGCCACTCGTGGGCTTCGTCAAGACGCCCGTCTCCCGTGCCGTCACGCGGACCGTCCGGGAACAGCGTGGCTCCGCGCCGTGGGTCAACGACGCCGCCTTCTTCGGGGACGTCCTCGAGCGACGACGACGGACCGCAGAGGAGGACTACGAGCGCCGCACCGACGAACTCTCGTTCACGAACTGGTTCGTCTCCCGCGGCGGGGCCGACCACCGCATCTCCGCGGCGAGCGACCAGTTCGACATCGACCGGTCGCTGCCGGCCGAGGCCTACGAGGTGACCTTCCTCCCGGTGTACGACCCGCGAGACGACACGCTGTACCGGCTAGAGGCACCGCGGGCGTTCACCGACGACGCCGACCTGCGCGAGCGCATCGAGTTGCAGGTGCTCTCGGAGGTGGCCGCCCGCCGCGGCCCGCCGGAGGCGGTCGCGAAGGCCGACGAACTCGCCCGCATCTCCCGCGAGGAGACGCAGGCGCTGCGGGAGGCCATCGGCGAGACGTTCGACGCCGAGCGCGACACGGGGTACGACGAGCGCCGGTGGGAGTAGGGGAGCCGGGACCACCGGCGGAGTCAGTCGGGCCCGACACACACTCGGGCGGCGACCGCGGCGGAGCGTCGCGTTCGACTCGAAACCGACGGCCGTGGTCGGGAGAGACGGGTTTTTACCCGGCGAGACCCGACGGTACGGTATGAGTCGTGATACGTCCGTCGCGGTCGTGGGCAGCGGGTTCGGCGGCCTCTCGACGGCCTGTTACCTGGCCGACCGGGGCTTCGACGTGGACGTCATCGAGCGCAACGAACAGGTCGGCGGCCGGGCATCGCGGCTGGAGACCGAGGAGGGCTTTCGGTTCGACATGGGACCGTCGTGGTATCTGATGCCCGACGTCTTCGAGCGGTTCTTCGGCCACTTCGGCCGCG
>CAZEIO010000214.1:0-3052 GCA_964512525.1 uncultured Halobacteriales archaeon | reverse complement strand
GATGAGCTACCACGAGACGTACGTCGAACAGTTCCCGCAGTTCGACGTCGAGTTCGACAACTACGGGCACACCCACGACGAGACGAACACGGAACTCACCCGGGACATCGTCCGCGCCCTCCAGCGGGCGGGCCACGTCGTCGAGAAGGAGATTCGCGTGGCGTGGGACCCGAGCACCGACCAGCCGCTGCCGGACCGGTTCGTCGAGGGGACCTGCCCCTACTGCGGCGAGAAGGCCCGCGGCGACGAGTGCGACGGGGGCTGCCAGCGCCACCTCGAGCCCGGCGAGATAGAGGACCCGGTGTCGGTCATCACCGGCGAACCGGCGGAGTACCGCCTGCGGGAGCACAAGTTCTTCCGGCTGTCGGACCTGCAGGAGTACCTCCAGGCGTTCATCGACCGCCTCGAGGGAACCGACAACGCTCGCAAGCAGCCCCGCGAGTGGATATACGGCGACCTGGAGGACTGGTGCATCACGCGAGACATGGACTGGGGCATCGACTACCCCGACGAGGACGGCGAGACGGACCTCGTCCTCTACGTCTGGGTGGATGCCCCCGTCGAGTACATCGCCTCGACGAAGCAGTACTCCGAGCGCGTCGGCGCCGACGAGTTCGACTGGCAGGAGCCGTGGGGGCCGGGGCCGGGTCCCGCCGCCGACGCCGGCCAGGCGGGACGTGGCGACATCGTCCACGTCATCGGACAGGACATCATCCAGCACCACACCGTGTTCTGGCCGGCGATGCTGCGGGCGGCGGGGTACAACGAGCCCCGGGCCGTGATGGCCTGTGGCTGGGTGACCATCGACGGCGAGGGGCTCTCGACGTCGCGCAACCGCGCCGTCTGGGCACAGGAGTACCTCGACGAGGGGTTCGACGCGGACCTCCTGCGGTACTACCTGACGACCGCCGGCGGCTTCCAGAGCAACGTGGACTTCTCGTGGGAGCAGTTCCGCGAGCGCGTCAACGACGAGCTCGTGGACGACCTCGGGAACTTCCTCTACCGGTCGCTGCTGTTCGCCCACCGCAACTTCGGCGGCACGCCCGCACCGGAGGAAGGACCCTCCGAGGCGGTCGAGGGAGAGATACGGGCGGCGATAGAGCAGTTCCGCGACGGCGTGGACGCGTACGAGGTCCGGCGGATCGGCGACGTCGCCGTCGACCTGGCCCGCTACGGCAACCGCTACATCCAGAACCGGGAACCGTGGAACCTCGACGACGACGAGGCCGCGCCCGTCATCCGCGACTGCGTCCACCTCGCGAAGGCGGTCGCCGTCCTCGCCGAGCCGGTGGTGCCGGGCCTCGCCGAGGAGGTGTGGAGCACTCTCGATGAGTCCGGGTCGGTGCACGAGGTCACCGTCGAGGCCGCCCTCGAGGAGCCGCCCGCCGACTTCGCCGAGCCGAGCGAGCCGTTCGAGCCGGTCGAACCGGAACACACCGCCGAACTCGCCGCAGAACTCGAGGCCCGCGTCGCCGAGGCCACCGCGGACGGCTCGGGAGACGACGAGGAATCCGAAGCCTCGAAAAGCGGGGCGGACGACGACGGAGACGTGACCGACCTCGAGCCAGTCGTCGCCGACCGGATCAGTCACGAACAGTTCCAGGAGATGGACCTCCGCGTCGGCCGCATCGAGAGCGCCGACCCCGTCGAGGGAGCGGACAAGCTCGTCCGCCTCACGGTGGACATCGGCGTCGAGACACGACAGGTCGTCGCCGGCATCCGGCAGCTCCACGACCTCGACGACCTGCCGGGAACGCAGGTGGTCCTGCTCGCGAACCTCGAGACGGCCGAACTGTTCGGCGTCGAGTCGAACGGGATGGTGCTCGCGGCGGGCGAGGAGGCGGACCTGCTCACGACCCACGGCGACGCCGCCGTCGGCGAGCGGATACGGTAGGCTCTCCCGGGCGGTCTCTGCGGCGCTCGCGGCACGGATCGGTCCTCCCAGTGTGTGGGTCAGTCCCAAACATTGTTTAGCATCCGAGTAATGGTTTCTCTCACCTCAGAATGCACGGCGACGATCGGAGTGACGGGCCGCCGGACGGCCCGACGAGACTCGCGGACGAGAGCGAGACGCGGTCGAACTGCGGCGTCGGGGCGGTCGTGGACCTGACGGGAAGTGGCGATCACGACGTCGTTCGACGCGGTCTGGAACTGCTCGAGAACCTCGAACACCGTGGGGCGCGCGGGGCAGAGCCGAACACCGGCGACGGTGCCGGCATCATGCTCCAGCGTCCGGACGCGTTCTTCGAGGCAGAACTGCCGGTGGCACTGCCGGAGCAGTACGCCGTCGGGTCGGTGTTCCTGCCGCGGTCGGAACGGGCGGCGACGGCCGTCCGGGCGGCGTTCGAGTCCGCCCTCGCCGACCACGGTCTCGAGACGATTCACTGGCGGACGGTGCCAACGGCGACGGACGCCGCCGACCTGGGCGCGACGGCACGGGAGAGCGAGCCACGGGTCGTCCAGCCGTTCGTCCGGGCGGCGACCGACACCGACAACGACGCCTTCGACCGCACGCTGTACGAGGCACGGCGCACGGCCGAGAAGCGCGTGGACGACCTCGACGTCGCCGGGGCCGACCGGTTCTACGTCTGTTCGCTGGACCGGCGACGGCTCGTGTACAAGGGGCTACTGACCGCCGAGCAGTTACCGACCTACTACCCGGACCTGACCGACGAGCGGGTCTCCTCGACGCTCGCGCTGGTTCACGCCCGCTTCTCGACGAACACCCTCGGTGCGTGGCACCTCGCGCATCCGTACCGGAACGTCGTCCACAACGGCGAGATCAACACGATACGGGGTAACGTCAACTGGCTCCGCGCCCGCGAGACGGACCTCGCCCACGACGACCTCGACGTCGGTACGGTCCGTCCGGTCGTCCCCGACCCCGACCAGTCCGACACCGCAAGCGTGGACAACGCGCTCGAACTGTTACTCGCCGGCGGTCGGTCGCTGCCACACGCCCTGCGGATGCTGGTGCCCGAGGCGTTCCGCGGCGACGAGACGATGGCCGACCGACGCCGGGAGTGGTACGACTACCACGCCTCGCTGGTCG
>CAZEIO010000213.1:0-3062 GCA_964512525.1 uncultured Halobacteriales archaeon | reverse complement strand
TCCATCAGGCCCGCGTCGCGGGCGAGTTCGGAGTTGACGCCGTCGGCGGCGACGACCAGGTCCGCCCGGATGGGGTCGAGTTCGTCGCAGGTGACGCCGACTATCTCGCCGTCCGACCGGAGCAGTCCGTTCGCGCGCACCTCGGTCAGCAGACCGCCGCCGGTCTCGCGGGTCATCTCGTGGACCTGCTCGGCCAGCCACGAGTCCATCCGCGCCCGGAGGACGGCGTCACACCACTCCGTGTCGCGCTCGTGCAGTGGCGTCAGGTCCACCGTCTTCACGCGGTCACCGGCGACGTTGTGGACGTAGTACTCCGTCACGGGGCGCTCGCTCGCAGCCGACCGGAACTCGGGAAAGAGGTCGTCGATGGTGTACGGCGCGGACTCCTCCGCGTAGAGCAGTCCCCCGGAGACGTTCTTCGACCCGGCGACGCTACCCCGTTCCAGCACCAGCGTCTCGACGTCGTTGCGGGCGAGCGTCGCCGCTGCCGCCGCGCCGCCCGGTCCCGCGCCGACGACCACCGCCTCGTAGTGCTCGTACTCGTCGAGTTCGGCCGGAGTGACGGTCAGGCCCGCCGTGGACGCCGCGTCGCTCATCGCCGCTCACCTCCGTCGGCCGCGGCACGCATCGGCTCGCCCGCCGAGAGTGCCTCTATCATCGCCGGAATCACCTCGAAGAGGTCGCCCTCGACGAAGTAGTCCGAGAAGTTCCGGATGTCGGCGTCGCCGTCCGTGTTGATGGCGACGATGGTGTCGGACTCGTCCATGCCGACCTTGTGCTGGATGGCGCCGGAGACGCCGGCGGCGACGTACAGGTCCGGTTCGACCACCTGTCCGGTCTCGCCTACCTGGCGCTCCTCCCGCGTGTACCCTTCGACGTGGCTCTCGAACTCGTAGGAGGAGGTGACGATGCCACGGGTGATGCCGAGGGCTGCGTCCCCGAACTGCTCTGTCAGTTCGAGACCGAGTTCCATGCCGCGGGTCGGGTTGCGACCGACGCCACGACCCATGCAGACGACGACGTCGTGACCCGTGAGGTCCACGCCACCTGCCAGTCGGTCGTGGTCGGTCACCGCGACGCGGAACCAGTCCTCGCGGAGGTCACGGTCGTACTCGACGACCTCGCCCTCCCGGTCGTGGTCCGGGTCCGGCAGGTCGAAACTGCCCGGGATGACCGAGGCTCCCTGCGGGTGGAAGTCGCGGTGGGGCTTGTCCAGACAGAGGATGGTGGAGTACTCAAAGCCCGAGAAGTCCGGCCGCTTCATGTGGAGCACTCGCTCGAACGCCCGCGTCTCCCCGGGGGTCCCCGTCTTCGCGGGGTTCGATACCATCGCGCCGTCGATGTACAGCCCCGAACAGTCCGAGGCGAGACCGGAGTCGAGTTCGCCCTGCACGGTGGCCGAGAGGTCGCGGCCGTTGTTCGTCGCCGGGAACAGGGTGTACCGCGGCTCGTGGTAGTCGCGCCAGTCGGCGTCAGCACGGGCCATCTCGCAGACCACCTCCGTGTACGGCGTCAGCCGGAACCGTTCGAGCCTGGGGTCCTCCTGGTACACCACGACGTCCGCGCCGAGTGCGATGGCCTCGTCGGCGTGGCGGGCCACGTCCGCGCCGACGAGGACGGCGACTACCCGTTCGTCGGCGTCGTAGGTGTCGTTGTACCCGTCCATCATCTCCCGGGCCTTCCCCAGCATCTGGCGGGAGACGTCGAGGAGGTCGCCGGCCTGTGTCTCGCAGTACACCCACGTGTCCCGGTACGTCTCGCCGCTGACGCCCTCGACCCAGCGCTTCTCGGCGGTCGGGTGGTCGAGGTCCGGGTGGCGTTCCTCCGGCGGGACGTACTCCGCCTCCTCGCTGCCGCCCTCGACGGACTCGATGCGGCTCTCGATTCGCTCCACCGCCGTCGAGCGGTCCGTCCCCTCGCGCTCTCGCTCCAGCATCCCACGGAGCGCGTCCGCGTCGTCCACGTCGCGGACGGCGTTCGCGATCTCGGCGACGGTCATCTCGGCGAGGTCCGCCGTCTCGGGGTCGAACGTCCCCTCGGCGTCCTCCTCCACCGTCTCGATGCGACTCTCGACGACCGTGACGACGTTCTCGCGGTCCTCGCCCTCGCGTTCGGCCGCGAGGATCGCCTCGAGTTGCTCGACGTCGTCGATGGCCTGGAGTTTCCCCGTCAGTTCCGCGAGGTCGTACTCGCCGGGGTCGAGGTCCGGCATCGTCAGTCACCCCCCGCCGCGTCGGCGGACCCCCCGGCGTACGGCGCGAGTGTCTCCGCGACCTCGCGCATGCCGGCCTCGTCGTCGGGCGTGACGTGGACGGCGTCACGCTCGCTCGGCGCCTTCGGGATGGGATCCACCGCGGAGACGATAGTAGGGGACCCGTCGAGACCGATGTAGTCCGGGTCGAGGTTCAACTCCACGTGGTCCCACGTGGTCAGGTGGTCGTCGAAGGACTCGGCTCGTTCCTGCGTCCGCTCGCGGAGGTCCTTCCACGCGAGGCGGTGTTCCGCCCGGCGGTAGGTCGGCTCGAACTCGGGGTCGGTCACGACGAAGCATGGCAGCGGTGCCTCGACGGTCTCTATCTCCTCGACATCGCCCTCGACGAGGCGCTTCGCCCGCAGTCGGCCCGCGTCGGGTTCGACGGCGAGCGAGACGACGTGAGTGACGACCGGCCAGCCGAGACACCACGCCGTCTGCGGTCCGGTGTGGCCCGTCTCGCCGTCGGCAGTCTTGAACCCCGCGAACACGACGTCGGGTTGCCGGTCGAGATGTTCGATGCCCGTCGCGAGCGTCATCGCCGTCGCCCAGGTGTCGGCTGCGGCCATCTCGCGGTCGCTCAGGAGGTAGGCGTCGTCGGCGTACACCGACGTCATCGCCTCACGGAGGACGTCCTCGTAGCCCGGTGGCCCCATGCTCATCACGGAGACGTGCCCGCCGTGTCGCACCCGCGTCTGGAGGGCCGCCTCGAGGGCGAACTCGTCGTTGGGGTTCATCACCGTCGGCGTCTCACCCCGCTCGAGGTGGCCGTCCTCGTCGAACGATACCTGCCCTTCCCGGAAGTCCGGGA
>CAZEIO010000212.1:0-3094 GCA_964512525.1 uncultured Halobacteriales archaeon | reverse complement strand
CATCGTGTTCGGACTCAATACGGGAGGGGGTAATAAATCCCGGCCCCGTGTCCGGCGCAGGTCGTCTCCCCGGCCTCGTCGGTCCGCGTTGACCAGGTTACCTCCGCCGGCGACGTCGCGCCGACAGCACGCGCGAACCGGTCCAGGCCCTCGCGAGTCGCTCCCGGGTCCGCTTGGCCGTGGTCGTTCGCGCGCCGGTGACCGTCCGTATTCCTCGTCGGGGGGTCCATCCCGCTCGACGAGAAGCTGGCACACGGAGTGGGTGCCGGCGTGTTTCAAGAGGACCCTCTGCCGGTCGGCACGGCGGCCGCGTCGGGAGTCCGACGGTCTTAAGACGTGCGACGGCCCGTTTTCGGACGACAGCCACCACTGTCCCGTAGCAGCGAGAGCGTACTACGGAGGTAACAATGGCAGATCAGGAAATCGAAGCCGCGGTCCAGCGCGCACTGAAGGACCGACCGGACCGGAACTTCACCGAGTCGGTTGACATCGCGATCAACCTGCGCGACCTGGACCTCAACGAACCGTCGAACCGCATCGACCAGAGCGTCGTCCTCCCCGAGGGGACGGGTCAGGAGACCCGAATCGTCGTCTTCGCGGACGGCGAAACCGCCCTCCGGGCCGAGGACGTGGCCGACGAGGTGTACGGCCCCGAAGAACTCGCCGACCTCGCCGACGACGAGGACGAGGCGAAAGACCTCGCCGAGGAGACGGACTTCTTCGTCGCCGAACAGGAGTTCATGCAGGACATCGGCCGCTACCTCGGGACCATCCTCGGTCCGCGCGGGAAGATGCCGAACCCGCTGGCGCCGGACGACGACGTAGTCGAGGAGATCACCCGCCTGCGCAACTCCATCCAGATGCGCAGCGGTGACCGCCGCACCTTCCACGCCCTCGTCGGGTCGGAGGAGATGAGCGCCGAGGAGATAGCGGACAACATCGACGTCATCGTGCGTCGGCTCCACGCCGACCTCGAGAAGGGCCCGATGAACGTCGACGCCATCTACGTGAAGACGACCATGGGCCCGGCCGTGGAGGTAGTCTAATGTCCCAGTCCGACTCACAGAGCCAGGCCGAGGAGCGCCGCACCGAGACGATTCCACAGTGGAAGCGCGAGGAGGTGGACGACCTCGTCGCCACGCTCGAGCGCTTCGACAGCGTCGGGGTCGTCGGCATCGCCGGCATCCCGTCGCGCCAGTTGCAGAACATGCGCCGCGGCCTGCACGGCACGGCCGAACTGCGGGTCAGCCGCAACACGCTGCTCCGGCGCGCGCTCGACGAGGTCGGCCTCGAGGAGCTCATCGACCACGTCTCCGGGCAGGTCGGTCTCGTCGGCACCGACGACAACCCGTTCGCGCTCTACCGCGAACTCGAGGCCTCGAAGACGCCCGCGCCCATCGGCGCCGGCGAGGTCGCGCCGAACGACATCGTCATCCCGGAGGGCGACACTGGCGTCGCCGACGGCCAGTTCATCGGCGACCTGAAGCAGGTCGGCGTGGACTCCCGCTTCCAGGACGGTTCGGTCGCGGTCACCGAGGAGAGCGTCGCACTCGAGGCCGGCGGCGAGGTCTCCGAGGGCCTCGCGAACGTGCTCTCGACGCTCGGGATCGAGCCGAAGGAGGTTGGTCTCGACCTTCGCGCGGTCGTCTCCGACGGCGTCGTCTTCGACCCCGAGGACCTCGACATCGACTACGACGCCTACCGGCAGGACATCCAGGCGGCCGCGTCGCGAGGGCGCAACCTCGCTGTCAACGCCGCCATCCCCGAACCGGAAGTCCTGCCGTCGCTGCTGTCGAAGGCGGCCGGCAACGCCCGCTCGGTCGGCGTCTCTGCGGGTATCACCGAACCCGGCCTGATGGAGGACCTCGTCCGGGCGGCCGACGGCGACGTCCGGGCGCTCGTCGCCCACATCGACGACGAGGAAGCCCTGCCCGAGGAACTCCGCGGCGTCGAGACGGCGCCCGACGAGGCCGCGGCCGAGACGGAGGCGGAGAACGAGGCGGAAGACGAGGACGACGCGGAGGCGAACGCGGACGCCGAGGACGCGGCGACCGACGACGAAGACGACGATGACGACGACGTGGACGCCGGAATGGGCGACCTCTTCGGGTAGCCGGCGTCCGCGTCGCTCCGTCTGACGGGCCGCCGACGGCTGGCACCAACACTATTAGGCGGCGACGATCATGACCGCACGGGATGGAGTACGTGTACGCTGCGGCGATCCTCCACGAACTCGACCAGGAGATCAACGAACCGAATATGAAGGCGGTGCTCGAGTCGGCCGGTGCCGACGTCTCCGAGAGCCGCGTGAAGGCGATCATCGCGGCACTCGAGGGCGTGGACCTCGACCAGATCGTCGGTGCCGCACAGCCGGCGCTGCACGGCGACGAACCGGCCGCGGGCGAGATGGAGAGCGCGGAGACCGACGACGGGACCGAGGCGGCCGCCGAGGGCGAGTCGGACCTGCCCGAGCCGACCGACGAGGAGGCGGAGGGCGACGACTCCGGGTCGCTCACCAACCTGTTCGGCGGCGACTCCGAGTAACGCCACGACGACGGACACCGGAAACAGGTCGAGTCGCGGTCGCGGGGGGTGGGGGCTCGCCGCGTACACGCGACGCCGATAGGTCAACGCGACGGACGAGCGGTTGGTCCGTCTCGACGGACAGGTGTCGCCGGGGCGGAAGACGGCCCCGCCGCTCGGGGCGTCGCGAACGAGAGAGAAAGACCGGCGTCTAGCCGAAGAGGTCGCCGAGGCCCTCCCCGGCGTCCTCCTCCTCTTCCTCGTCGTCGGCCTCGTCGGCCGCCGCTTCCTCGGCCGCCTCCTCCTCGGAGTCCTCCTCGTCGTCGGCCTCGTCGACCGTCTCCGTGGCGGCGCCGCCGGCACTCCCGCCGGCGGGGGCTGCAACGGCGGCCTCCGAGAGAGCCTCGTCGACATCGACGTCTTCCATGGCGGCGACCAGGGACTTCACCCGGGCGTCGTCCACGTCGATGTCGGCGGCCTCGAGAATCGCCGTGACGTTGTCCTCCGATACGTCCGTGCCGGCCTCGTGCAGGACCAGCGCTGCGTACACGTATTCCATGATGTTACCTCG
>CAZEIO010000211.1:0-3096 GCA_964512525.1 uncultured Halobacteriales archaeon | reverse complement strand
CCTCGTCGATCCAGTCGCGGTCGAGGACGGCCTCGGCGGCGACGGCGACGTCGCCCTGTTCGGCCCCGCCCCAGTCGTCGAGGAGTTCCTCGACGAACGCCCGGCCGCGGCCCGTCGAACCCCGGTAGTTCACCTGCAACACCGAGAAGCCACGGGAGACGAGAAACTGCGTGTAGAGGTCGAACGACTTCGTGTCACGCGCCCGCGGGCCGCCGTGGGGGTTCACCACGAGCGGCGAGAGGCGCTCGCCGGAGTCGTAGAGCAGTGCCCCGATCTCGAACGCCTCGTACGGGTCGTGATCGACCGCCGCGGCGCGTGTCTCGGGCACGCCGTCCGAGGTGACGGTGAAGTACTCGGCGTCGGCGAAGTCCTCGGGGGAGAACGGGCCGTACTCGGCCGCGACGAGCGTCTCGGCCTCGTCGGTCTCGAGGTCGTAGGCGATCAACTCGGGTCGCTCCGTCGGCGTCGTGTGCGTCAGGACGACCCGACCGTCCGCGAGGACGCCCTCGCCGCCGGCGAACCCGGCGACGCCCTCGGGCAGGTCGAACTCGCGGCTCTCGCCCGTCTCGACGTCGTACACCACGGGGACGCTCGCGGCGTCGCGGGCGCGGTTGGCGACGAAGCGGTCGCCGTCGGGCAGGAAGAAGCCAGGACTCTCCTCGAACTCGCCGTCGCCGTACCACTCCACCGTGTCCGTCTCGAGGTCGTACACCCCTGCCCGGCCGAGGTCCTCGGTGTTGTCGGCGACGAGGAGTCGGTCGCCGTCGGGGTGCCAGTCGCTCGGACTGGCCTCGGCACCCGTCTCGCCGACGTCGAGGTTGCGCGGGTTCGAACCGTCGTCCGTGGCCCTTGGTGCCACGCTCGCCACGTACACGTCGCGGTTGTCGTAGTCCTCTGCCTCGTTCGTCGAGTAGGCGACGCGCTCGCCGTCGGGCGAGAGGTGCGCTCCCCAGATGGCGCGGTCGTAGTCGGTTATCTTCGTCGTCTCGCCCGTCGTGAGGTCGTGCCGGAAGAGGTTCATCTGGCCGTCGCGGTTCCCGCCCACGAGGAGCGTCTCGCCGTCCTCGCCGACGTCGCGCACGGCGACCTGTCGTTCCATCTCGACGACCGGTTCGGCATCGCCCGCCCGCGTGAGACGGTGGACGTCGTTCTGCTCGTTGCCGCCCTCGTCGAGGTGGAAGTACACCGCGTCGCCGTCGGCGGCCCACTCGACCCCCCACCGGGCGTTGCGGGGCACCTCGCCGTCGCTCCAGGCCTCGTGGTCGCCGCTCTCGGCGTCGAGGACGTGCAACTGGTTGCGGCCAGTGACGTCGTAGTAGAAGGCGATCTCCGTTCTGTCGGGCGATACCGTCGGGTGAGCGAGCGTCGGCAGGCTCGCCAGCTCCTCGAGGACGTCCGTATCCTCGTCACCGCCTGTGAGTGACATAGGGACCGCAACGCCGACCGGTCACTTAGGTGATCCGAGGGGCGGAGTGTCACGTCCCGTGGTGACGGGGACCACGCCGCGGTCTCGCTACTCCGCGAGGACGCCGACGAGGTCCAGCAGGTGGATGCGCTCGTTCACGCCCTCGTCCATCGCGAGGTCCACCGCGCCCGCCCGCTCGTACAGCGCGAGGAGCCGGTCGTCGCTGTAGCGCCGTCGGGCCACCTCGAGCGTCGTCGCGAGGAGTTCGTCGCCCTCGAACCCCTCGTCGTACAGGAGGTCGTTGACGATGGAGCGGGCGTCGCCGAGGTCGTCGGCCTCGGCGGCCGCCAGGAGGTCCTCGACGCGGTCGTCGGGCCCGACCTCGCCGAGGACCTCGTGGGCCTCGCTCATGGTTATCGCGGTTCCCTGCCCGGCGACGGTCTGGGCGGCCAGCACCGCCGTGCGGAGGTCGCCGTCGGCGTAGCCGGCGACGTACTCCAGCCCGTCGTCGTCGTACTCGACGCCCTCTCGCTCGACGATTCGCTCGAGGACGCCGACCACCTCGGGCGTCGTCGGTGCCCGCATCGGCACGGGAAAACAGCGCGACCGGATCGGCGGGATCAGTTTCGTCGGCTGCCGGGTGGCGATCACGAAGCGGGTGTTCCGGTGGTACTGCTCCATCACGCGCCGCAGTGCCTGCTGGAAGTCCTCGCGGATCGCCTCGGCGTTGTCGAGGAGGAGTGTCTTGTACTCGCCGGACATCGGCGCGTAACTCGCGGATTCTTTCAGCACGCGGTTTATCATCTCCCGCTTCGCCATCGAGGAGCGTCCGCGGAGGAACGAGGCGAAACGGGGGTCGTTGCGAATCTCCTTCTTGGTGCGGTCGAAGAAGTCGGCGACGTTCACCACGAGGAAGTCGTTGTCGGGGTCGGCGTGGGCCTCCCGGGCCATGGCACGGACGGCGGCGGTCTTGCCACAGCCGGGTGGGCCGTGGACGACGAGGTTCATCGGCTCCGTGACGGCCCGACCGAGGCGGTCGCGGGCGTCGTCCTGCGGAATCTCGTCGAGGGTGGGTGCGTGGGCGTCCGTCCAGAGTGGGTCGCCGACGCCGGCCGCGAGGTCCTCGTCGTCTGCCATCGATCCGCGGTAGCGGGCCGGCGGACAAGAATCGGTCGGTCCGGGGCGGCGTCGGTTCACACGGCGCTGCCGACGCGGCCGGTGTGTCTGCCGGGGTCCGGTGTCGATCCGTCGCGGCGACCCCCCGCGATCCGCACGTTTTTGCCCGCGGGTCCCCTCGTCCGGTCCATGAGTCGGTCGTCGGGATCCCGCCCGCGCAAACCCGAGTGGCTCCGGATGGACCTGCCCTCGGGACAGGAGTTCACCGAGATAAAGGAGACGCTGCGGGACCGGGACCTACACACCGTCTGCGAGGAGGCCAACTGCCCCAACATCGGGGAGTGCTGGTCCGGCCGCGGTGGGTCCGGCGGCGGGACGGCGACGTTCATGCTGATGGGCGACCGCTGTTCTCGTGGCTGTAACTTCTGTGACGTGAAGACCGGCGGAATGGAGTCGCTCGACCCCGACGAACCCGGAAACGTCGCCGACGCCGTCGCCGAGATTGGACTCGACTACGTCGTCCTCACGTCGGTGGACCGCGACGACCTGCCCGACCTGGGTGCCGGCCACTTCGC
>CAZEIO010000210.1:0-3126 GCA_964512525.1 uncultured Halobacteriales archaeon | reverse complement strand
ATTCGAACCGGCGGACCCCTACGGGACAGCGCCCTCAACGCTGCGCCGTTGACCTAGCTTGGCTACCCACGCGCAGAATCGGGTAGGGATCGGCGTCACATAAGGATGTTCGTTCGGGACTCGGGTGCCATCGGCTGCCGTGGAGCGGTCCGACGGACGGCGAGCGAGCGGGATATTCAAATGAACCCGCCCCCAAGCAGTAGTATGGCGAAGTACTCGACGGGCGGCTCGTCGGGCGGCGGCAGCGGCGGCTCCTGCGAGCTGTGTGGCTCGACCAGCGACGACCTGGTCGAGGCCAACGTGGCCGGGGCCACCCTCTCGGTGTGCCCGGACTGCGCCCCCTACGACGACAACGCACACGCAGACCAGAAGGGATCGGAGACGCGCGACGAGGACGAACCCGACCGCGAGCGCCGGGCCGCACAGAACGCCGCCCGTGCGAGTCCGGTGTTCGACGGCGACTCCGAGCACTGGGAGAAGGAGGGCGCCGGCTACGACGACGACCAGTTGCCCTACCTCGTCCCGGGGTACGGCGACCGCCTCGAGGCCGCCCGGCAGGACGCCGGTCTCCAGCGCGAGGAACTCGCGACCGAACTCGGCGCCCGCGAGGCCGACATCCTCGCCATCGAACAGGGCCGGGCCACGCAGGCCGGCGTCGGCGGGTCGCTCATCGAGACCCTCGAGGACCGACTCGACGTCACGCTCTCCGAGGAGTAAGACCGCCGGACTGCCCGCCACGGGCTGCTCCGGGGATCAGTCCCGGGGACGTTGGACCGTCCACACCAGTTCCTCGGTCTCGCCGTCGGGCCGTTCGACGCTGCCGTCGTCGAGTTCGAACTCTGGCGAGTCGTAGAACCACACCACTCCACGACGACGGGCGGGAGAGTCCCGGCAGCGACTGCAGTCGGGGTGATCGGTGGCCGCCGCCAGTGACGTCTCGCCGTGTCACTCGTCCGGACGGTCGGGGACGACGACGGCGTCGTACACCGTCGCGTAGTACCGATCGTCCCTGGGGACGCGAGCGGCCGCGACCAGACGGTCGCCGTGGAGGACACCCACTGCCACCCCGGTCGCCTCGAGTACCGCCCGGACGTCCGCCGCCGACCGGTCGGCCCACCAGTCGCAGTCCCCGTCGAGTCGCGTCAGTTCGGGGGCGTCCGCCGGCGGCAGTTCGCGTGGCTCGACCACAGACCCAGGTCGGCGACTGCCGACACGTGTCTGGCGGTCGCAGTGGGATCGCGCGGCCGACGGCCGGCGACCCGCGGTCTCGTCTGGACCGGCGGGAGCGCGACGCAACGGAAGACTTAATTTTGGCCGGATATCGATTCTGGTAGATGCAGTCGAATGCCCTCGCCCTGCGTCCGCCCGTCGCGGCCGCCACCCGAGGGACCGCCGCCGTTCTCCGAGGGCCCGTCTAGGCCCCACACACGCACTCTCACGTTCGTCGCTCGTTTCGCCTTCGCCGACCACCGCCCGGACTCGCTGGCGGTGACCCACCTACACCCCACGACAGATGACAGACACCGACACCGTCGCACTCGCGTTCAGCGGCGGCCTCGATACGACGGTCTGTGTACCGCTACTCGAACAGGAGTACCACTACGACGAGGTCATCGGCGTCACCGTGGACGTCGGCCAGCCGGCGGCCGAGTTCGACGAGGCCGCCGAGACCGCGGCCGCACTCGACCTCGACCACCACGTCGTGGACGCCACCGAGGCGTTCGCCGACGTCTGTCTCGACGCCGTCCGCGCCAACGCAACCTACCAGGGCTACCCGCTCGGCACGGCCCTCGCGCGGCCGGTCATCCCCGAGGCCATCCTCGAGGTGGCCGAGGACGAGGGCGCGACGGCCCTCGCACACGGCTGTACGGGCAAGGGCAACGACCAGTTGCGCTTCGAGGCGGTCTGGCGTGACTCGGACCTCGACGTCGTCGCGCCGGTGCGCGAACTCGGACTCACCCGCGAGTGGGAACAGGCCTACGCCGCCGAACAGGGCCTCCCGGTCGAGGGCGGCAACGAGGGCGACTGGTCCGTGGACACGAACCTCTGGAGTCGCTCGGTGGAAGGCGACGCACTCGAGGATCCCGGGTTCGTCCCCGACGAGGACATCTACGCCTGGACGGAGGCGCCCGGCGCGGAACCGGAGACGCTCACGATCACCTTCGAGGACGGCTATCCCGTCGCGGTGGACGGCGAGGAGATGGCGCCCGTCGAGCTCGTCGAGACGCTGAACGACGTCGCCGGCGCTCACGGCGTCGGTCGGACCGACACGATGGAGGACCGGATGCTCGGGCTGAAGGTCCGCGAGAACTACGAACACCCCGCGGCGACGGTCCTCCTGAACGCGCACGAGGGACTCGAGGGCCTCGTCCTGACGGCCGCGGAGCGCTCGTTCAAGACCCACGTGGACCAGGAGTGGGCCGAGACGGCCTACGAAGGTCTCCTCGACGCCCCGCTGATGGACGCACTCGAGGGCTTTCTCGACAGCACCCAACAGCGGGTCACCGGCACCGTCACCGTACGTCTCGAGGGCGGCCGGGCCCGCGTCGTCGGTCGGGAGTCGCCGTACGCCGTCTACTCCGCGGACGCCGCCTCCTTCGACACCGAGGCGGTCACCGGCGGTATCGACCAGTCCGACGCGACGGGCGTCGCGAAGTACCACGGCTTCCAGGAGCGCCTGGCGAACGCCACGAACGCCGCTGCGGCGTCCGACGCCGCCGAGGGGACGGAGCCAGAACCGGTGACCGACGGCGGGCCGGGCGAGGGAGACGGAGCCTGAGTCGATGCCCGACGACGCCGACGACGTGGTTCGGGGCGAGCGCTTCAGCGGCGGCCCCGCGCGGTCGTTCCTCTCGTCGCTCTCGGCGGACCGCCGCATCTTCGCGGCCGACCTCGCCGTGGACCGCGCCCACGTCGTGATGCTCGCCGAGCAGGAGATACTCTCGGCCGCGGAGGCCGGCGCGGTGCTCGCGGCGCTCGACGCGGTCGAGGACGCGGGCCACGGGACGCTGCCCGACGGCGAGGACGTCCACGCCGCCATCGAGACGGCGGTCGTCGAGCGCGTCGGGAGCGTCGGCGGGAAGATGCACACGGCCCGCTCGCGCAACGACGAGGTGGCGACCTGCA
>CAZEIO010000209.1:0-3153 GCA_964512525.1 uncultured Halobacteriales archaeon | reverse complement strand
TCGTCGTCGCCTGCCCGATGTGCATGACGATGTACGAGGACGGCCGCAAGACCGGTGACTACGAGGACGACATCGAGATAGTTGATGTCTCCGAACTGCTCATCGAGGCAGTCGAGACCCACGGTCCGGCGACGGCGACCGGCGCGGGCGACACCGAGGCCGAGGCCGAGGACGCCGCCGCCGACTGACTGCCATCGGCGTCCGTGGCACTCTTGCCCGTCGCCGACGCCGTCTCACGCGAGACGGGACTCCTCCGGAGCGAGACCGTCAGAATCGCCATCGGACTGTTCGACGCGGCCGTGATACTGGTCGTCGCGTTCGTCTTCCTCGAGCCGGGCGTACCCAGGTGGGCACTCGTCGCGCTGGCGGTCAGCAGTGCCGTCGTGACGCCGTGGGTGCTGGGACGGAGCGTCGAGAGCGAGGGCACGGGGTCGGCGTGACCGGGCGGTCAGAAGACGGGTTCGGTGACGTCCGCCAGTTCCGCGAGCACCGCGTCGCTCGCGGCGGCCACGAACACGTCGTCGCCGCGTCTCGTCACCGCGCCGGCCTCGCTCGCGAGGAGTTCGCCGGCGTGCTGTTCGCCGGGGTCCGGCCGGTAGGCGACGACGCCCTGCACGAGTCCGCGGGTTAGCAGCGCCCAGTGGACCGTCGGCGCCCACGACTCGACGACGCGCTTCGTCCGCACCTCGAGCGTGTTGCGGAGGTGGCCGGCGATGGCGAGTCCCTCGGGGTCCTCCCGAACGCCCCGGCCGACGACGAACGCCACCGTCGCCGCCGGCCCGTCCAGGGTCGTCGTCGCCGTCGTCGGCGTGCCGTCGTGCGTGACTCCCTCGCCTCGCACCGCGAGGTAGGTGTCCGACCCGAGTGGCAGGTGGACGGCGGCGACGACCGGGTCGCCGTCCACGAGGAGCGTGACCGCGGTCGCGAACGTCGCGAGGCCGGTCGCGAAGTTCGCCGTGCCGTCGAGTGGGTCCACGAGCCAGCGGCCGCCGTCGGTCCCGGCCTCGCCGTCACCGTCGTCCCTCCCCTCGACGGTCACGGCGTGGTTCGGGAACGCCGCCTCGATGGGAGCACGGACGCGCTCCGCGGCCGCTCGCTCGACCGCGTCGGTGTCGTCCCCGGCGTCGGCCGCCGCGAACGTCTGCCGAAGATAGTCGGCCGGCGCCTCGACGGCCTCGACGGCCGCCGTCGCCGTCTCGTCGCGTCGCGACATGGTCGTCCCTCGCGGTCGGGGGAGTAATGCGTGACGCCCAACTCGGCGGGTGCCGCCGTCCGACGCTCCGGCCGCCGGGGGCCACGTCTCGTCGCTCTCGACCGGGAACCGCAGTCCCGACGCTCCGAAGGGGGTTTGACACTGCGCGACCGAGCGCGGACATGGACGTGGACGACCGCGAGCGACCCCGGCGACTCCGCCGAGACGGACTGCGCGACCTCGTCGCCGAGACGGACCTCTCGGCGTCGGACCTCGTGGCACCGGTGTTCGTGGACGCGACCGCAGAGCAGCGCCGACCGATCGAGTCGATGCCCGGGCACGAACGGGTCCCCGTCGCGGACGCCGTCGCCCGCGTCGAGGAGGTCCTCGCGACGGGCGTGACCTCGGTGTTGCTGTTCGGCGTGCCCGAGTCGAAAGACGACCGCGGCTCCCGCGCGTGGGCCGACGACGGCGTGGTCCAGCGGGCGACGCGACGGGTCACCGCCGAGACCGACGCCACGGTCGTCACCGACTGCTGTCTCTGCGAGTACACCAGTCACGGCCACTGCGGGGTGCTCGCGGACGGGGCCGGTGCGAGTGACGAGGGAGACGCCCCCGCCGACCACCTGACGGTTGACAACGACGCCACCCTCGACCTCCTCGCACGGACGGCCGTCTCCCAGGCCGAGGCGGGCGCCGACGTCGTCGCCCCGAGCGGGATGATGGACGGACAGGTGCGGGCCATCCGCCGCGCACTCGACCGCGAGGGCCACGACGACGTCGCCGTACTGTCCTACGCGGTGAAGTACGAGAGCGCCTTCTACGGCCCGTTCCGCGACGCCGCCGACGGAGCACCCGCCTTCGGCGACCGGCGGCACTACCAGATGGACCCCCGGAACGCGCGGGAGGCCCGCCGCGAGGCCGCCCTCGACGAGACAGAGGGCGCTGACGTGTTGATGGTCAAGCCCGCCCTGCCGTACCTCGACGTGGTCCGCGACCTGCGCGAGCGAACGGACCGACCGGTCGCCGCCTACAACGTCAGCGGCGAGTACGCCATGCTGCACGCGGCGGCCGACCGCGGCTGGCTGGACCTCGAGGCGACGGCTATCGAGGCGCTGACGAGCGTCCGCCGGGCCGGCGCGGACCTGATCGTGACCTACTTCGCCGAGGACGTTGCCGACCGGCTGTGATCATGGAAGACACCGGAGATCGTGCGCCGGCCCCGCCGACCGTCGCGGCCGACCTCGACGGCTGGCGGCTCGCCGACGAGTACGTCGAGCGGGTGTTCGAGGTGGGAGCGGTCGGCGTCGAGGGTCACACGGCGGTGTACGACGACCCAACCGTCGCGGCCGACGGTCCCTGGCGCTTCTTCTTCGCCACCCGACTGGTCTTCGACCCGCCGCTGGTACCCGGTCTCGGGACGGCCTCGGTCTATCCGACCGTCGCGACCGAAAGCGCCCGCGAGTTCGCCGCCGACCTGCGCTCGCGGGGGTTCGAGCGCGTCGAACGGGGGCGGCGCGAGCGTACCCGGACTGCGGGCGGAGACCGCCTCCGCCTGACCCGGTACACTGCGACGTACCGGCCCGCTGGTGCCGAGGGCGACCGCCCGTTCGACGTCGAGGCGTGGCTCGGCCTCTGGACGCACGACGGCGAGTTCCGCCTCGCCGGCGGTGCCTATCCCACGAGCGGGCTGTCGGCGTTCGCCGAGGCCAGCGCCGACCCGGCCGTCTTCCGCGACGAACTGCTCGCCCTGATCCGGTCGGTGGACTGACGCGGCCAACCCGGTATCCTTACGCTCCCGGCGGGCCGGAACACGCGTATGAGCGAGTCCGAGGCCGAGAGCGACCACGAGCGCGTCCTCCTCGTCGGCGGCGGGGGCCGGGAACACGCCATCGCGGCGGCACTCGCCGACGACTGCGAACTGTACGCCTGCGCGTCGAACCGCAACCCGGGCATCGCCC
>CAZEIO010000208.1:0-3164 GCA_964512525.1 uncultured Halobacteriales archaeon | reverse complement strand
TCTTCCGCTGGCTGGACCGCGACCCCGAGGACGTCGTCGTCGTGTTCGACGAGGCCCACAACGTCCCCGGTGCCGCCCGCGACTACGCCAGCCGCCAGTTGACGGAGCAGACCTTAGACGCCGCCGTGGACGAACTCGGCGGGGTCGAGGACCCCCGGGCCGACCGCGCCGAGAACGTCGTCCGGGCGTTCCGGGCGGCACTGCGGGCGGTCCGTGCGGACGCCGACGCGACGCCGGGAGAGGACTGGACCGACGTGCCCGTCGCCAACGACGACGGCCGCGACGACCTCACCCGGCACTTCCTGCGGGCCTACACTGGGCGGGGCATCGACGGCGACGTCGAGGCTGCCGCCGACCTCGCGGCGGACCTCGAGAAGCAGTACGAGCGAGCGTACCGCCGGGGCGAGGCAGAGGTCCGCCGGGACTGCCCGACGGGAACCGTCGCCGAGTTCGTCGGCGAGTGGCTGGACGCCGGCGGCCGCCACCCGGTCGCGGCCGTCCGCGCCGGGTCGGACGGACCCGTCGGTCGCGCCGAACTGTACACCTGCATCCCGCGCCGCGTGACGGGGACGCTGTTCGACGACGTCCACGCGGCGGTGCTGATGAGCGCCACCCTCCAGCCGTTCGACGTGGCCGCCGACGTGCTCGGTCTCGACGATCCGGAGACGATGGCCTTCGAGTCGCCGTTCCCGGCGGCGAACCGCCGGACGCTCGCCGTCGGCACCCCGGCGCTGTTCGCCAGTCGTCGCGACGACCCCGAGGTGAAGCGAGTTCTGACCGACGCACTGGAGGACGTCGTCCGGTTCACGCCGGGCAACACGCTCGCGTTCTTCCCGAGTTACGGCGAGGCCGAACGCTACGCCGACCGCATCGACGTCGCGGGGGCCGTGTACCGGGACCACGCCGGGATGCGGGCGGCGGCGCTACGCGAGGAGTTCGCCGCCGACGACGGGGCCGTCCTCTGCACCTCGCTGTGGGGGACACTCGCAGAGGGCGTCTCCTTCGACGGCGACGACGCGACGACCGTCGCGGTGGTCGGCGTGCCCTACCCGCGAATCGACGACCGCGCCGAGGCCGTCCAGGCGGCCTACCGCGACCTCGCCGCCGAGGAGGGTATCGAGGCCGAGGGCGACGTCGGGTGGCGATACGCCGTCGAGATTCCCACCGTGCGGAAGACGCGGCAGGCACTCGGCCGCGTCGTCCGCGGGCCGGAGGAGGTCGGCGCACGCGTCCTCCTCGACCGGCGGTACACCGCCGAGGCGGTCGCCGAGATGGGCGAGTACGCCGTCCGCGAGACGTTCCCCGAGGCCGAACGCGAGGAGATGGTGGACGTTGACCCGGACAACCTGCGCTTCGCGATGCTCAACTTCTTCGCCGGCCACGACCGGTACGAGGGAGCGCCTCCGGAGCCGTAGCGAAGACTCAGGGCGGCAGCGACAGTTCGGCCGCGACCTGGTCGTAACTGGCGTCGAACACGTGGAGGCGGTCAACCGTCCACTCGACGGCGGGCACCGGGCGCTCGCGCAGTGCGTCCACGTCGGCCGGCGAGACGTCGCCGCCGCGGGCAAGCGTGACGTGGGGGACGTACGCCTCGGCCTCGATGCCCTCGACCGGCGGGTACTCCTCGCAGAGTCGCCGGTGGAGAGTCTCGAGACCGGGACTCTCGACGCGGAGGAAGACCACCGGCGCGGGACCGACGGGCGGGCGTTCGAAGGCGCCGACGCCGTCGATGCGGGCGCGGACCGGGGCCGCGCCGTCGAGGGTCGTACGGAGGCGCTCGCGGACGCGCCGCGGCGGTTCGTCGGTGACGAGACGCTTGCAGACGAGGGTGTGGCGCTCGCGGCGGCTGGCGAAGTCGGTCAGCAGGGGGAGCAGGTCCTCCGCGACCGCCTCGACGCGGGCCGGGACGGGGACGTTGAGGCTCAGGGTGACCACGGGCGACCCTCCGGGTGGCGCGGCGCAGGCACGGGCACGCCCACAGACAAGTGCAGTGCGGGCAAAAGCCCACCGGGCCCGTCGGCGTCGAGCAGGATGACAACGGATTTGAGTGGGCCGGTCGCAGGTGGCGACGATGGAGGTCGCTCGAGCGAGTGCCGTCGCCGCGGCCGTCACCGTCGTCCTCGTCGTCGCGCTGGCGCCGGTGACAGCGGGCGACGCGGGAGCGACGACCGCCACGGGCGCCACGCTCGACGACGGCGTGGACACGGAGGCCGACAGGGTAACCGTGCCGCCGCGTCTCGGCGCCGGCGCGGCGGCGACACAGGCCGGGACCCCTGGGGCGGACGTGACCCAGGTGGAGACGGACCGCATTCGACTCGTCGTCGCCGTCGCGGCGGACGGCGACGCGACGTGGACGGTCGAGTACCGGACGAACCTCGACGACCAGAACACCACGACGGCCTTCGACTCGCTCGCGGCGGACATCGAGGAGAACCCGGAGAACTTCACGAGTCGCTTCGCCGACCGTATCCGGCAGACTGTCGCCGCAGCCGAGAACACGACCGGCCGGGAGATGACCGCCCAGAACTTCAGCGTCGAGGCGGAGACGGACTCGCTCAACGGACAGGGCGTCGTCCGGTACACCTACGAGTGGTCGAACTTCGCGGCCGAGGACGGCGACCGACTGGTCGTCGGCGACGCAATCGGCGGCTTCTTCCTCGACAGTCGGACCAGTCTCCGGGTGGAGTGGGCAGAGGGGCTCGGCGTGGCGGAGGTGAGACCGGAGCCAGACGCGAGCGCGGGGCGGTCGCTGACGTGGCGGGGAACGGACACGGAGTTCGGCCCGGACCAGCCTCGCGTCGTCCTCGCGCCCGGCGCGGGCGGCCCGAACGGTGACGGCGGCGACCCGCAGGAGGACGGCGGTGGCCTGCCGCTCGCCGTCGTCGGCGTCGTCCTCGCGGTGGTGGCCGTCGCCGTGGCCCTCGTCGCGAGACGGGGCATCGGCGTCGGCCCCGACGACGGCGAGTCCCGCTCCGACGCGGGTGCCGACGACGACGGCGGGGCGACGGTGACCGGAGCGGCCGACGACGCGACCACCGGGGCGAGAGCGGCCGACGCGGAAGACGGCGACGAGGAGTTGCCGGTGGACGAGGAGTTACTGAGCAACGAGGAGCGCGTACTCCGGCTACTGGAGGAGCGCGGCGGCCGCATCAAGCAACAGGAGG
>CAZEIO010000207.1:0-3177 GCA_964512525.1 uncultured Halobacteriales archaeon | reverse complement strand
GACCGTCACGAACACCCGCCCGGACTGCGACCCCGAGGGGTGGCGATCCCGCGACAATCCCCACCCCCTCGAAGAAAGATAAACTCTCGTATGATTTTAGCGTCGAAAGGCTTCAGGACGCCTGATACGCAGTTAGAGACGTCTCAAGTTATATAATTTTTATTATAATTTCGTAACTCTCAAGTCGGTAGCGGCGTGCCGTCGGTACGATGTCAGTCTGTACCGAGTGTGGGTCCGACGTGGCCCTCCCGGCGGACGTCGAGACGGGAGAAATTATCGACTGTGCGACCTGCGGGACCGAACTGGAGGTGACCGACACGGCACCGCCGGCCCTCGAGACGGCACCCGAACTGGAGGAGGACTGGGGTGAGTGACCCCCAGGCCGACGCCATCGGTGAGGTGACGGCGTGATCGACCACGGACCGGTACGGCGCGAGGGGCAGCCGTCGGCCGCCCGGGTTGGCCACGGGGTGACCTGAGTGCACGTCGGCGTCCTCTACTCGCGGGTGCGTCGCGACGAGAAGCGCCTGCTGTCGGCGGTACGCGACCGCGGCCACGAGGTACGGAAGGTGGACGTCCGCGACCAGCGCTTCGGCGTCCACGACCCGCCAGCGGCGCTGACCGAAGTGGACGTGGTCGTCGACCGCTGTCTCGCGACCAGTCGGTCGGCGTACGCCACGCGCTTTCTCGACGAGAGCGACGTGCCGGTGGTCAACGACGCCGACACGGCTGCCGTCTGTGCCGACAAGGTCCGCACCAGTCTCGCCCTCGCGGAGGCGGGGGTGCCGACGCCGCGGACCGAGGTGACGTTCACCGTCGAGAGCGCACTCGAGTCGGTCGAGACCTTCGGCTACCCCTGCGTGCTGAAGCCCGTCGTCGGGTCGTGGGGGCGACTGATGGCGAAGATAGACTCCCGGACCGCGGCCGAGGCGATTCTCGAACACAAGGAGACACTCGGCCACTACGAGCACAAGGTGTTCTACGTCCAGGAGTTCGTCCCGAAGCCAGGGTCGGACCTGCGGGTACTGAGCGCAGACGGCGAGCCGGTCGCCGCCATGCGGCGGTCGGCGGACCACTGGCTGACGAACGCCGCACGGGGCAGCTCGGCCGAGGCCGTCACTATCAACGACGAGATAGCGTCACTGGTCGAGGCGGCCTCGGCCGCGGTCGGCGGCGGTCTCCTCGGCATCGATCTGATGGAGACCGACGACTCCTACACCGTCCACGAGGTGAACCACACCGTCGAGTTCGACACGCTCGCGACGGTCGCCGACGTGGACGTCCCCGCACGCATAGTGGACTGGCTCGAGACCGTCGCGGCGACCGCGGGCGGGTCGGAGGCCGACGTGGGGGTCGGAGCGTGACGACCGCGAGCGTCGTCGGCGCGAGCGGGTTCGCCGGCGGGGAGTGTCTGCGGCTGCTCGACGGCCACCCCGAGTTCGAGCCGGTACAGGCGACGAGTCGGGAGTACGCGAACCGCAGCGTCGGCAGTGTCCACCCCAATCTCCGGCACCTCGACCTGCGGTTCTCGGAGCCGTCGGCCCTCGAGTCGGTGGACGTGTTGTTTGCCGCGACGCCACACGGCGTCGCGATGGCCGAAATCGACCGGTTCCGCGAGGCCGCCGGCACCGTCGTGGACTGCAGCGCCGACTTCCGCCTGCCCGACCCCGCCGCCTACGACGAGTGGTACGACGGGCACGAGCGGCCCGAACTCCTCGGAGAGGCCGTGTACGCGCTGCCGGAACTCAACCGGGCGGCGCTCCCGGGAGCCGACCTGCTCGCCGTCGGCGGCTGTAACGCGACGGTGACACTGCTCGGACTCCTGCCGCTGGTGGCGGCCGACCTCCTCGACGACGACCTCGTCGTGGCCGACCTCAAGGTCGGCTCCTCCGAGGGCGGGGCAGGGGCGAGCCGGGCCGCTCACCACGCCGAGCGCTCGGGCGTCGTCCGGCCGTACGCACCGACCGAACACCGGCACGAGGCCGAGATAGCGGCCCACCTCGGTCCGAGCGTCGAGTTCACCGTCCACGCGGTGGACATGACCCGCGGGGCGGCAGCGACCTGTCACGTCTTCCCCGACGACCCGGTGACCGGGGCCGACGTCTGGCGGGCCGTCCGGGAGGCGTACGACGACGAGCCGTTCGTCAGGGTCGTCGGCGGCGGGAGCGGGGTGTACCGCTATCCGGAGCCCAAGGCCGTCGCCGGGTCGAACGTCTGCGAGGTCGGGGTCGAACGCGATGCCGCAGGCGAGCGCCTCGTCGTCTTCTCGGCCATCGACAACATGATGAAGGGCTCGGCGGGACAGGCCGTCCACGCCGCGAACCTGGCACTCGGGTTCGAGGAGACGGCCGGGCTAGACGCGACCGGACTGCATCCCGTGGGGGCACCGTGACATGACCGGAACTCGGCGACCCCCCGGCGAACCCGGACTGGCGTCCCCTCCCGGGACGCCGGAGGTGGTGCCGTGACCGTCGTCGTCAAGATTGGCGGGGCCAAGGCGGTTGACCCGGGGGGCGTCCTCGCGGACGTCGCCGCGCTGGTGCACGACGGGACCGACGTGGTCGTCGTCCACGGCGGCTCGACGGCCATCGACGAGACGCTTTCCGCGACTGGCGTCGAACCGGAGTACGTCCAGACGCCCGCCGGCGTCCTCGGACGGTTCACCGACGAAGCGACGATGGAGGCCGTGACGATGGCCCTGAGCCGCGTCAACACCGACCTCGTAACCGACCTGCAGGCCGCCGGTGTCCACGCCGTCGGCCTCTCGGGTGTCGATGGTGGCCTGCTGACCGGGCCGCGCAAGTCTACGGTCCGCGTCAGCGAAGATGGCCGGACGAAGCTCCGGCGCGGCGACCACTCCGGCCGGGTCGGGTCGGTGAACGCGGACCTTCTGCAGCGGCTCCTCGCCGGCGGGTACACGCCCGTCGTCGGGCCGCCGATGCTCGCCGACGACGGCGTCGCGGTGAACGTCGACGCCGACCGGGTGGCGGCGGCCCTGGCCGGCGTCTTCGACGGGCCGCTGGTCTTCCTCACCGACGTCGCCGGCGTCTTCGAGACTCCCGGGAACCCGTCGACGCTCGTCGAGAGAGTCGAAACCCCCGAGGGGTACGGGCGACTCCGCGACGCCGCCGAGGGGTTCATGCGCCGCAAACTGATGGCCGCGACCGAGGCTCTCGA
>CAZEIO010000206.1:331-3234 GCA_964512525.1 uncultured Halobacteriales archaeon | reverse complement strand
CCCGATCGACTGATATCTCCGGTGCGCCTCGGAACTCCAGAGGGTCGTCGTCGCGACGCGGTGATCAGCCGGTCGCTCGGTATATCAGTTCGTTCGTCCCGGGCGCGTGCCTCTGGAGTCAGTCGCCCTGCCGGGCTGGGCTACGGCCCCCATCGGCGAAGTTCGGTTTGACCGTCCCCGCTAAATGGATTTCGGTCCCCGGACTCCGGTCCCGACATGGAGCCGGTCCCGTCTCACTCCCGGTCGGTCTCGCGCCAGTCGCAGTCCTGGCACTTGTAGCCGGTGACGAACGCCGTCACCGACGGCATGTACCCGACGGAGATGACGGACCCGCCGCAGTCGGGACAGTCGCGGTCGGCGTCCTCGATGGCCTCGGCGTCCATCACCGAGTCGTCTTCGATGAGTTCGGCCAGTGACACCGGCGTCACCATCCGGCCCTGTACCACTCGGTTGCCCTTCTCGCTCATGTCACCGCTCGGTCGTCGTCGCCCCTAAGTCCCGCGGTCGGCCGCTCAGAGCCACGGCGCGTCGAGGTCCGTCGAGGCCGGCGTGCCGTTCGGCCGCGCCTCGCGGTCCGACGCCGACCCGTCCGCGTCGCCGTCGCCGGTCGCCGCCTCGGCGACCCGAGCGTCGTCGCGGTCCGTCGCCCGTTTCTCGACCGAATCGCCAGCTTCGAACGCGTCGGCCGCGGCCGCCCCGGGACCGGCACTGCCGTCGTCGTCGTCGGCCGCTGGCCCGCCGTTCGCGACTGCCGACGCGGGGTCCATTCCCGTCTCGCTCTCGGACTCACGCGCCCGTTCGACGCCGTCGGGGTTGAACGCCAGCAGCCCGGTGACGGCGACGACGGCCAGCGGCGCTCCCTGGAAGGAGAATCCAAGGACCGAGAGCGTCAGCAGTCCGAGTGCGACGGCGCTGCCGAAGCGGAAGCGGTCGATATCGACGTTCTGACGCAGGCGCGGACCGAAGACGGCCGCGCCGAGGGCGAACAGCGTCCCCACGAGTGCCGCGGCGACCGCCCGCCCGACGAGGGCGAGGTCGGTCGTCACCTGCAGGGTCGCCCCGCTGGGGTCCACGCTCGCCACGAGACCGAGGCCGACGATGACGCCCGGCCGCGGGAGGTACTCGCCGACGCGGGCGCTCGCCGTCTTCGCCGCGATGGCCGCGATGACCAGCGCCGCGAACCGCTCGAAGGTGGGGAGATCGACGACACTCGCGATGGTCGGGGCGAGTGCGGCCTCGACGCCGGCACCGACGACGAGAATCGCGCCGACGACGAGAACTGCACGGGCGGCCTCCCGGGGGGGCACGTCCATCTCCGCGAGGACGACGGCGAGCGTCGCGGACCCGCCGAACACCAGCAGTCCGACCTCGAGGACGCCGACCGGCGACGAGAGTGCACCCGCGAGGACGAGAGCAGGGAAGATGCCGTCCACCAGCGGCAGGGCCATGACCATCGCCAGAAGCGAGGTGTGGTCGCCGCCCAGGCGCTCCAGACGGAGCGCTATCGGGTGTCGTGAGACGCTCATCTACCGGGCGGGCCCCTCACCCGACGTCGAGGCCCGGGGGCGTTCGTCGCCCCCCTGCCGGCGATAGCGATACCGGCTGTCGTGGGGGGCGACCGTGCGGCCGTGGCCGTCGTCGTGGGCGGCGTCTGCCCCTGCGCTCGTCGAGGGGTGTCGGCCGAACTCCGCCGTGGTTGTTCCAAAGACGAAGAAATCGAGTCCCATCGGTGTCGGGAGTGCCACCCGACAGTCGTCAGCGGTGGTCTGACCGACGGTCCCCGTCGAAACAGGACTGGCGGAGTCCATACGAGAACGTGGAGTGACCGCAGAAAAAGGCTTGCGTGAGGGTCGTTTGCACGCGACAGGTCGGCGGTCGCGGCCGTCGCGCCGGTGTCAGTGGCGGCCCCCGGCGGGCGCTCCCGGTCCTCGTCACCGTCTGTCGCACAACGCTTTTGATGCCGGCGCCGGGACCGTTTACATGGCGACAGATCCCCACGAGGAGGCTGGTTTCTACACGGAGAAACTGCACGTCCCGGAGGCCCTGACCTTCGACGACGTGCTGTTGCGACCGCGGCGCTCTCGCGTCGAACCCGACGAGGCAGACGTCTCGACTCGCGTCTCGACGAACGTCGAACTGACCGTTCCGGTCCTCTCGGCGGCGATGGACACCGTCACCGAGGCCGAGACGGCAATCGAGATGGCCAGAAACGGCGGTCTCGGCGTCATCCACCGCAACATGGACGTCGAGGACACGGTCGCAGAAGTCGAACGCGTCAAGCAGGCCGACGAACTCTTCATCCGCGATGTCGTGACGGCCTCGCCCGACCAGACCGTCAGTCAAGTGGACAGGATGATGGCCCGCGAGGGCGTCAACGGCGCGCCCGTCGTGGACGACGAGGACCGCGTCCTCGGCATCATCTCCGGAACCGACATCCGCCCGTACCTCGAGGTCAGCGACCGCGACCTGGTACGCGACGCGATGACCGACGAGGTCATCACCGCCAGCGAGGACGTCGAACCCCGGGTGGCGCTCGAGTTGATGTACGAACACAAGATCGAGCGCGTCCCCATCGTCGACGACGAGAACCGCCTCACCGGACTGCTGACGATGCAGGGTATCCTCCAGCGCCGAGAGTACTCGGAGGCGGCCCGCGACGAGAACGGCAGACTCCGGGTCGGTGTCGCCGTCGGTCCGTTCGAGATGGACCGCGCGACAGCGGCCGACGAGGCCGGCGCCGACGTCCTCTTCATCGACTGTGCCCACGCCCACAACGGCGACGTCATCGACAGCGCCCACTCCATCGCGGCCGAGGTGGCGGCCGACGTCGTCGTCGGCAACGTCGGCACGCGCGAGGCCGCCCGCGACGTCGTTGACTTCGCCGACGGCGTCAAGGTCGGCAT
>CAZEIO010000206.1:0-321 GCA_964512525.1 uncultured Halobacteriales archaeon | reverse complement strand
TCGGTCCCGGTTCCATCTGCACCACCCGGGTCGTCACCGGCGCCGGGATGCCCCAGATAACCGCCGTCTCCGAGGTGGCAGACGTCGCCGGCCCGGCCGGCGTTCCGGTCATCGCCGACGGCGGCATCCGCTACTCTGGCGACGTCGCGAAGGCCATCGCCGCCGGCGCCGACGCCGTGATGCTCGGTTCGTACTTCGCGGGCACCGACGAGGCGCCCGGCCGCGTCGTCACGATGAACGGCAAGAAGTACAAGCAGTACCGCGGGATGGGTAGCGTCGGCGCGATGCAGGGCGGCGACACCGACCGCTACCTGAAGTCCG
>CAZEIO010000205.1:0-3259 GCA_964512525.1 uncultured Halobacteriales archaeon | reverse complement strand
GGACGTCCGGTGGTGCGGACAGAAAGCGGCAATTCGTTCCTCGAACGGCGACGGAAGGCCCGCGAGCGCGACCACCGCAAGATCGGCAACGAACTCGACCTCTTCTCCATCCAGGAGACGACTGGTCCCGGACTGCCGCTGTACCACCCGAACGGCAAGACGGTGCTGAGCGAGCTCCAGGGGTACGTGGACGACCTCAACGACGACGCCGGCTACGACGTGGTCGAGACGCCCCACCTCTTCCGCACGGAACTGTGGAAGAAGAGCGGCCACTACGACAACTACGAGGACGATATGTTCCTCTTCGAGGTGGAAGACCAGGAGTTCGGCCTGAAGCCGATGAACTGCCCCGGGCACGCCTCCATCTTCGACGACGGCGCGTGGTCCTACCGCGACCTGCCGGTGCGCTACGCGGAACACGGCAAGGTATATCGCCGCGAACAGCGGGGCGAACTCTCCGGGCTGTCGCGGACGTGGGCCTTCACCATCGACGACGGCCACCTGTTCGTCCGCCCCGAGGAGATAGACGCCGAGGTCGAGGGCATCATGGACATGATCGAGCAGGTGCTGTCAACCTTCGACCTGGAGTACGAGGTGGCGCTGGCGACGCGGCCCGAGAAGTCGGTCGGCGGCGACGAGATATGGGAGCGCGCGGAGACACAGTTGCGCTCGGTCCTCGACGAGCGCGACCTCGACTACGAGGTGGAGGACGGCGACGGCGCCTTCTACGGCCCGAAAATAGACTTCGCCTTCGAGGACGCCCTCGGCCGGGACTGGGACGGCCCGACGGTCCAGCTCGACTTCAACATGCCCGAGCGGTTCGACCTGAGCTACGTCGGCGAGGACAACCAGGAACACCGCCCCGTGATGATCCACCGCGCCCTGTACGGCAGTTACGAGCGCTTCTTCATGATGCTCATCGAGCACTTCGCGGGGAACTTCCCACTCTGGCTCGCGCCCGAACAGGTCCGCGTCATCCCCGTGGCCGAGCACAGCTTCGACTACGCCCGGAGCGTGGCCGACCGCCTCGACGAGGAGGACTTCCGCGTCTCCGTCGCCGACGGCGACCGCACGGTGGGTCGGAAGATTCGCGCCGGCCACGACGACCGCGTCCCGTACATGCTCGTCCTCGGCGAGGACGAGGCCGACGCCGGCACCGTCTCCGTCCGCGACCGCGCCGAACGCGAGCAACGCGGTCTCGGCCTCGAGGAGTTCCTCGCTCACCTCCGCGAGGAACGCGCCGAGAAGCGTATCGACCCCGACTTCCTCGCCGACGGGGACTGACGCCGCACCGCCGCCGACCCGGCCGCTGGGAGCCCAATCTCACCGCCGTCTCGTCCGTGCGCGGCCTGCACAATAAGTCGTGGTATATAAACGGTCCAGGCGCGTACCTCGGATCGATGACGTCCAACCCAGACCTCGAACTGTACGAGTTGCCTGGCTGTCCGTACTGCGCGAAGGTGAAGCGAAAGCTGAACGAACTCGACCTGGAGTACACCTCCCACGAGGTCCCCAGTTCACACGACCAGCGCGACGAGGTCGAGGCCGTCAGCGGCCAGACCGCCGTGCCGGTGCTCGTGGACAACACGAACGGCATCGAGGGGATGCCCGAGAGCGACGACATCGTCGCCTACCTCGACCGCACGTACGGCGGCGCTGCCTGACCGGCCAGACGCTCCTCCTGCGATTCCGACCGCGACTCACTCCGAGAGCGCCGCCACCCGGCGCTCGACCGCCGCACGTAACCGACCAGCGGCCGCCTCGCGGTCCGTCTCGCGGGCAAACTGCACCCAGTAGTCGAACTGCGCGAGGCGCCTGGCCGCGGCGAGGAGGCGGTACCGGTCGTACCGACCGCCGGCCCGGAACACACCCGCGAGTTCTACAGAGCGGCGGTCACGGTAGGCCGACCGGAGTCGCTCCCGGAGCGAGGCGGCGGCGCCCGTCCCACCGAGTGGGACGTCCACGAGTGCGTTCTCGGTGAGTGCGAGGTCGGCGAGTCCGTCGCCCGCCGGCCCCGCACCGACGTCCAAGACCGCCGCTATCACCGGGTCGTGTCCGGGCGGTTCGAACACCAGATTCGCCGGACGGTAGTCCGTCAGCAGCGGACCGGGAGCCACCCGCTCGACACCTGGTCCACGCGCGAGTGCCGTCTCGACCGGCGCCGCGAGGTCGGCGAACGCTCCCTCTCCGGTCGTGTATCCCTCCCCGTGGAGTCCCGCGACGACGTCGTCGGCGAGGTCGGCGAAGACGGCCGGCCAGTCCCGGTCCTCGGCGACGAGGCGACCGCCAGCGACCGTCAGTCGGCCGGCCCCGCCCACCGAGAGGTCGTGAACGGCCGCGAGGTGGTGGCCGCTCTCGGCGACGAGACGTCGTCGGTCCGTCGGGGACAGTTCGAGGGTCCCGGGCACCGTCCGCCCGTCACGGAAGGTGACGAGCAGTGCCGCCGCGTCGGGCGTACCGGGCACGGCGTCGGCGACGCCGAGAACCGACGGCACCGGCACAGACGTCTCCGCGTCGATTCGCTCGTGGAGAGCGGCCTCGGTGCGGAGTTCCGCGTCAGTGACGTACGTCGCGACCTTGCAGACGACGGGCCGGTCCTGCGTCTCGACGCGGTAGACGGCGTTCAGTCCCCTGTCGAACCGGGTAACCGCCACGACGGCGAGGTCGAGATTGCGCTCGACGGTCGTCGCGACGTCGGCGCTGTCGGGCGGGTCGAGCGGGACGGATCGCGGCACTGCCGGCGAGTCAGGCCGCCTCGGCGTCGGTCCGTTCGCGGATGAGTTCGCGCAGGCGGTCGGGGTCGCTCTGGAGTTCGTCGCTGTCGATGATGGCAGTGCCCTCGACGCCCTCGCGGTCGGCCTCCTCGACGAAGTACACCGACCGCGACCGCGTGACCCGGCCGATGGACCCCATGATGCGGGCACGCTTGCGGGCCGTCTCGGTGAATGCGGAGTGACCGGTGAGCAGCCGTTCCTCGGTGTCGTCGTCCTCCGAGACGGTCTCGAAGGGGGCGCGGGTCGTCGGGTGAACGTCGAAGCCGGCCGCCGACAGTGCGACGACCACGGGCCGGTTCTCGTCCTGCGGGTCGGGGTCCTGTGGCGTGGGTTCGGCGTCGCGGACCTCCTCGGCACCGTCGAGGACCTGTACCGGCGAGGTCAGCGGCTCCTCGAAGAGGTTCTCGAGTTGCATGGGGACCTCGACGGAGGCGTTCATGCCCTCCTCGTACTTCGCGACGGTGCGGAGGGGGACGCCGAGTTCC
>CAZEIO010000204.1:0-3263 GCA_964512525.1 uncultured Halobacteriales archaeon | reverse complement strand
GAGCACCTCGGACTCGTCTATCATGTCGGCGCCCGTGGCCTCCAGGATCTCCGCCTCCTTGGTGTGGCCGATGCGGGCCTTGCCCATCACCGGGATCGACACCTCGTCCATGATGGCCTCGAGGTTGGCCGGGTCGGCCATCCGGGCGACGCCGCCGCGCTTGCGGATGTCCGCGGGGACGGCCTCCAGCGACATCACCGCGACGGCACCGACGTCTTCTGCGACCCGTGCCTGTTCGCGGGTGACGACGTCCATGATGACGCCGCCCTTCTGCATGCGCGCGAAGCCACGCTTGACGAGTTCGGTCCCTCGTCGCAGTTCCTCCAGGTCGGTCTCTTCCGCTTCAACCATGATCGTCTGTAGCCGCTTGACCCACTTCAACCCACGCTTTGCCCGGCGAGATGCCCGCGAGCGTCGGCCTCTCCGGGCCGGCCGGTCGCCTCGCGACGCCGCCCGTGGCGGCCCGACAGCCCTATACTTGGCCTGTCCACAGCGAGAGTATGGCGTCGGAGTCGGACCGGTCGCGGGGCAGAGACGGTCTCGCGGGACTCGTCCTCGGGCGGACGCCGCCGGACCGGCCGCGCCTACCGCGGTACGTCGCCCCGCTCCCGGCCGCCGTCGAGTCACTGGGCCTGCGGCTGGCGTGGCCCGTCGTCGCCGTCAACCTCCTCGGGACGGCCTTCGGCTTCTGGTACTACGGCTTCCACCCGCTGCCGCTCTCGGACCCACTCGTCGTCTGGCAGTTCGCCGGCGAACCGCCCGCGATGTGGCCGTTCGTCCCCGACAGTCCCGTCGCGACGCTGTTCGTCGCCGCCTCGGTGGCGTCGTGGAAACTCGGCTACGCCGACCGCCTCCCGTGGCTCCACGCGCTCGCCTTCTTCGGCTGTCTCAAACTGGGGCTGTGGACGCCGTACGTCCTCGTCGTCTTCGCCGAGGGCTTCTCGTACAACCACTGGGCGATGTACAACTTCCTCGTCTGGGGCCACGTCGCGATGGCCGTCGAGGCGTTCGTCATCTACCGCTACGCCGACTTCCCGCCGGCGGCCGTCGCGGTTGCCGTCGGCTGGTACGGCCTGAACGACCTCGTGGACTACTTCGTTCCCGTCCTCGGCACGCCACACCACACGCTCGTCCCCGCACAGCGACTGATCGCTCCCGGCACCGGGTTCACCCACCCGCTTCCGGACCACCGAGTCGCGGCCGTCGGCGCCGTCGTCCTCACACTCGTCGCCACGTTTCTCGCGCTGGCGACCCACGTCGAACTCCTGCGGGCGGGTGCGAACGCGGACGGAGACTGAAATCCGCCTCGAGGCTGCAGAAAGCACTTAGCCGGCGTCATCGACCCTCGGGTATGCGCCGCCGCTACCTCCTCTCGCTCTCGGCCGCCGGACTGGTGGGAGTCGCTGGCTGTGCCGCCCGCGACGGCGGGGACGGTGGGAACGGGGACGCGACCGCGACGCCGACGGACGCGGAGACGCCCGCCGCCGCGGTCACCGTCTCCCGGGTGCGCGTCCTCCCGAGCCTCGTGGGCCTCACGACGCCGGACTCCCTCGGCGTCGTCGGCGACGCCGGGATGCGGTACGTCCTCGTCACGGTTGCCGTCGCCGACACCGACCGGGCGCCCGACCGCGAGCAGTTCGTCCTCGAGGTCGGCGGCGCGGAGTACGCGCCGACGACGGACCTCGGCTCCGCGGACCTCGCCGACTACCACGCGCTCGGCGAGGACGTGTACGCCGCGGACGACCCGGCTGGCGACCTGCCCTTCGAGGTTCCGCGGCGGGAGTCCCCGCCCGACGTGTCGCTCGCGTGGCCCGGTGCCAGCACTCTGCTGCCGGCGGTCGGCGACGGTCTCGCCCGTCCCGGCACCACCTTCTCGGTCGAATCGTTCGCGGCGACGGCCGACGGCGGCCAGGTGACCGCCGCCGCGTCGGTGACGAACACGGGCGACACGACGGACTGGTTCGTCGCCGGCGTGAACCGGCAGGGGCCGAGCGTCGCGTACGCGCCGGTTACCGGCGTCGCCTTCGAGGTGGCACCCGACGAGACCCGCGAGTGGACCCACGTCGAGACCGTCGGCAACGAGCGTGGCGACGCGGAGTTCTCGCTGGTGACCGAGACGGAGACGTACCGCGCGACGGTGACCGTGGGCGACGACGACTGAGCGCGACCCCGAGTGCTGCCGTCAGTCGTGGACGACGAGGACGGCGTCGTCGGCCTCGACCATCTCGCCCGCCCCCTCGTAGGTGCGCTCGCGTTCGACCTCGTAGGTGTCGGGGTCGAGCGTCTCGCCGGCGACGTGGAGACCGTCGTCGCCGAGTTCGTAGTCGCCGTCGGCGATGGCGTCGTCGAACGCCGACACCTGCCCGCCGTACTTCGGGCCGAGGATCGAGTAGTCGAGGTCGATGCCCGTGATCCGCTCCGTGATTTCGGGCGCGGTCTCGAGCTGGTCGAGCGTCTCGACGTGCATCGTCTCGCGGATGGCACCTTCGAACCCGCTCACGTCGCCGTACACCGCGACGCGAGACAGGTCGGCGTTCAGCGGGCGGCCCCGCTCGCTCTTGTACTTCCGCAGGGCGCCGATGACCGACAGCGCCCGCTCGCCGGCCGCGAGGTCGGCGTCGTGGCCCCGCGGCGTCGGCCAGTCGGTGCGGTGGATGCTCTCCGCCTCGCCGGCCTCGTCCGTGTTCGCGTAGCGGGCGCGGTACACCTCCTCGGTGACGTGGGGCACCAGCGGCGCGAACAGCTTGAGGAAGGTGCGGTGAGCGGTCGTCAGCGCGTACGCCGCCGACGGGTCGTCCTCGTCGCGCAGGCGCTGTTTCGCGATCTCGAGGTAGTCGTCACAGAACGTGTGCCAGAACGTCGTCCGGAGTTCGTCGCGGGCCTTCGCGAAGGCGTTGTCCTCGAAGTGGGCGGTCAGTCGCTCGACGAGGTCGTCCACCGTCGCCAGCATCCACCGGTCCACGGGGGCGAGTTCCGCCGGCGGGTCGGGGTCGGCGGGCGCGAGGTCGTCCACCAGCTTGGAGGCGTTCCATATCTTGCGGATCAGCTTCTCGCCCTGCGTGAGTTCGTTCGTCTTGAACGGAAAGTCGTCGCCGACGGCGGAGGAGGCTGCCCAGTAGCGAATGGCGTCCACGGGGTACTCGTCCATCACCTCCGCAGGGAGGACGACGTTGCCCTTCGAGGACGACATCTTCTTGCGGTTCTCGTCCAGGACGTGGCCGTTGATGAGCACGGAGTCGAACGGCACCTCGCCGGTGTGTTCG
>CAZEIO010000203.1:0-3330 GCA_964512525.1 uncultured Halobacteriales archaeon | reverse complement strand
CGCCCATGTCGATCAGGTCGAGGCTGTGCATCTTCTCGGTCTCGACGTTGTCGTGGATGAGGACCTTCGACAGGTCGAGTCCCATGTCGAAGATGACGACGTCGTCGCCTGCACGGACGGCAGTACACTGCCGGCCGACCTCTTCGTAGCCGCCGATGGTTGCGAGTTCGATTTCCATTGTCGTAGCACTGAAAACCCACCGTCGGTGGGCACCGCGCTCGTCTGTAACCACCCGCGGCTTGGGCACGCAACCCCGGCGTCTTGCAGCGCGTCGGTTCCGCACCCCGCTGTGCGCACGGTGGGCGTCACGGTCGCCCCCGTCCTGCTCTGGGGCTCCCGGCGGCGCCCGGGCGCAGTGACCCGCGGGCCTGTCTTGACTCCACTTCACGGTCCGAGGGTATAAACTACCCGGGTTGACCGTGTCGCCTCCGGCCGGTGTGACGTCGGTCCGCCGGACGAGGATCGTGACGAACCGCCGGCGATTTAGGGCCGCCCACCGGAGAGCGGGTCATGAACGTGTCCCTGTGTGGCGACGGCCCCGCCGCCGAGGCCGTCGCGGCGGCGCTGGAGGACGTCGACGTCGGCGTCGACCGCACCGACCTCGAGTCCGTCGCCGACGCCTCCCTCGCCGTCGCCGTCGACGGTGGCGACGGCGAGACCGTCCACGCCGCCGGTCGTGCCGCGCGAACGGGCGAGACCGACCTGATCGTCGTCGAGTTCGGTGGCCTCGGCGGACGCCCGGTCGGGGGCCTCCGAGGCTCCGTCGCCGGGTTCGGCCCGGACAGCGCGTGTTTCGACTGTCTCCGGACGAGAGTCGACGCGAACGGGACGGCTCCGGACGCCGAGCGCGCCGACCCCGACCCCCCGACGCGACGACTCGCCGGGGCACTCGCCGGGCGGGCGGCCGCGGCCGTCGCCGCGGGCGACGACGCCCACCTTGGGCGCGTCGTGGAACTCCCCCACGCCGAACGGACGGTCCTCCCGGTGCCGGGGTGTGACTGCGAGGGCGAGCCCCCCGACACCACGCTCGCCCGCGAGCACGAGGCCGTCGACGTCGAGACCGCGCTGGCGCGGGCCGAGCGTGCGCTGGACGACCGGGTCGGCCTCGTCAGCGAGGTCGGCGAGATCGCGTCGTTCCCGGCGCCGTACTACCTCGCGCGCAACGCCGACACGACGGGGTTCAGCGACGCGAGCGCACCACGACAGGCCGCCGGCGTCGACCCGGACTGGAACGCTGCGTTCATGAAGGCCCTTGGAGAGGCCCTGGAGCGGTACGGCGCGGGCGTCTACCGCGCCGCGAACTTCCGGACGGCGCCCCCGAGCGCGCTCGACACCGGCGGCGACGGCACCGCTCCCGGGCCGGAGGCCGTCTCGCCGGCGGCGCTGGTACGGCCCGAGGGCGCCGCGGTCGACCCCGAGGAGCCGATCCAGTGGGTGCCTGGGGCCAACCTCGGGACCGGCGACCCAGCGCTGCTGCCGGCCGAGGCCGTCCAGTTCCCGCCGCCGGAGCGGCGGTACCTGCGGCCGATCACGACCGGGCTCGGGCTCGGCACGTCGCAGGTCGACGCGCTCCTGTCGGGACTGTACGAGACCGTCGAACGCGACGCGACGATGCTCGCGTGGTACTCGACGGTCGAACCGCTGGGACTGGCCGTCGACGACGAGGGGTACGAGGCCCTCGCGCGACGGGCCCGGTCGGAGGACCTCGCGGTGACCTCCCTGCTCGTGACCGTCGACGTCGACGTGCCCGTCGTCGCGACGGCGGTCCACCGGACGGACGGCGACTGGCCGCAGTTCGCGGTCGGATCGGCGGCGAACCTGGACCCGACCGCTGCGGCGCGGTCGTCGCTCGCGGAGGCCGTCCAGAACTGGATGGAACTGCGCTCGATGGGCCCCGAGGCCGCCGGGGAGGAGGTCGGCGCTATCGGGCGGTACGCCGAGTTCCCGGCCGAAGCCAGGTCGTTCGTCGACCCCGCCGACACGATTCCCGTCGACAGCGTCGGACCGGACGAGCCGCCGACGGGCGTCGCGGAACTCGACGCGGTGCTGTCCCGTGTCGGCGACACTGACCTGACGGCCTACGCCGCGCGGCTGACCCCCCGGGACCTCCGTCGGATCGACCTGGAGGTCGTCCGGGTCCTGGTCCCCGGAGCGCAGCCGCTGTTCACCGACGATCCGTTCTTCGGCGACCGGGCCCGCGAGGTGCCCGCGTCGCTCGGGTTCGAGCCCGCGCTGGACCGTCCACACCACCCGTACCCCTGAGTGTGACCGTCACCCCGATAGGGCGCCGCGGACCGAACCGGACGCTTTTTGTCGGTGCGGCCGCTGATTTCTGGTATGGGTTTTGGTAGCTACGACGAATCCGAACAACGGGACGACTCGGAGGAGTTCGACGAGGACGACGGCGTACAGGTCCACGAGAACGACCACGACGGCGCCGTCTCGTTCGACTCCGACGAGTCGAACGAGGAACTCATCGACAAGCTGCAGGAGATGAAGGACGACGGCGACGAAGACGACGACTGATAGGCGTCTCGCTCCCGCGGGCGAGCGCCGGTGCGGTGACGGCCACGGACGACCCGCGTGCGGCCGACACGCGTGACTCCCGACACTTCTTCGGACCCGTCCCGGCCGGCAGGGACCGCCTCGTACCTGCGGACGCCACGGCACCACACACGACGCCAGCGCCATCGTCGGGCCCACGCGAGGTCCGAGCTATCTCGTCCGCCTTCGGCGACGCCCTCGTCGAACTCGGGCGGGACCGCGGCGTCGAGACCGGCCGAGAGGGGGACGTGTTCGCGCTCCGGGAGTCGTTCGAGCGTGACCGGTTCCGATCGGTGCTCTCGCACGACACGCACTCGGCCTCGCGGGGTCGATTGACGACCTCCGAGCGTTCCTCTGTGGCCTCTCGCACGTCACCACACCGGACGCGACGGCGGTGGTCGACACGTAGGACCCCGGACCGATCGACGGCGACGACTTCCTCGGGTACCGCTCCGACCCGGCACCCGGTCTCGCGAGTCGGGTGCTGACGGTCGAGTACGAGGACCGGGTCGACGAGACGCTGCTGCTCCGTCTGTTCTCGCCGGGGCGTCTGCGCGAGGGGACCGTCGGCACAGACTGGACCGTGGCGGTCCCCCACCGCAGCGAGGGAGCCGCCCACTACCACGCCGTCCCGGAGACGTAGTCGGCGCTACCACTCCATGCCGCCGTTGACCCCCAGCACCTGCCCGGTCATGTAGTCCGACTCCTCGCAGGCGAGAAACCGGACGATTCCGACGATGTCGGCCGGGTCGGCGAACCGATCGAGCGGGATCGTCTCCCTGATCT
>CAZEIO010000202.1:668-3370 GCA_964512525.1 uncultured Halobacteriales archaeon | reverse complement strand
CCCTGCAGGGCGGTGACGGCGCCGACCCCGACCTGAAGCGGGTAGAGCGCCAGCGGCACCGTCGCGGCGGCGCGCACCCGCCGACTCGCCGTCGTCCGCCACGCGACGGTGACCGTGACGAGTGCGAGGACGCCGACGAAGGCGGCGACGAGGCGGTGCGTCCAGGCGACGGCCAGTAGCGGGTCGGCGAGCAGTGCTCCCTCGCAGGTGGGCCAAGTCGGACAGGCCGCGGTCGCGTCGGTGACGGCCGTCGTCGTCCCGACGACGACCAGGAGGTAGATGCCGACGGCGGTGGCGGCGAGCAGGCCCGTCAGGCGGTGCTCGGCCGTGTCGGGCACCGACTCGCGGCCGGTCGTCTGGCCCGGAGTCACGCGCCCCGTTTGCGCCTCGTGGCGTATAGGCCGCTCGATTCCCTGCCGGTCACATGCCCATGTCGCTCGCGGGCTCGGGGACGGGCAGCGCGTGCCCGGCGACGCCGAGGAGTTCGCCGGCGTGGTCGAGCGCCATGTCGAAGCCGTAGTAGCGCTCGAGTTCGTCGCCGTCGGCCGTCGGCCGCACCTTCAGCATGGCGTAGCCCTCTCGGTTCTGGGCGATGGCCGCGCGCTGGCCGTCTCGCTCGAACGCCACGACGCGCTCCTCCTCGGTCTCGAAGTAGCGGGCCTCGATACCGTTCTCGACGACCGTCTCCGGGTCGTTCTGGCTCATACACGTTCTCGTGGCTCGGGGCATTCGAACCTGCCGATGCGTTTTTTTGCTACGGGACCGACCGTCTGACGTGACCAACGACCCTGACGGTCCAACGGGCGTCCCGGCTCCCGAACGAGAGGCGAGCGACCTACACGCCGAAACGGCCGTCTCCACTGGGGTTGACCTGCTCGACGAGATGCTCGGCGGCGGCCTCCCGCGCAACCGCTCGACGCTGTTCGTCGGCGGTCCCGGGACGGGCAAGAGCACGCTCGCGATGAGTTTTCTGCAGGCCGGCTTGGACCGTGGCGAGCGGTGTCTCTACGTCAGCACGGAACAGACGATCAGCGAACTGCGTGGCTCCTTCGCACCCTACGAGTTCGACCTCGACGACGAGAACCTCACCTACACCAGCGTCCACGCCCGCCCCGGCAGCACCATCGAGGAGGGCGAGACGGTCGTCCTCCAGTCCCTCTCCGGCGACGACGGCATCGGCGACGACTTTGGGGCACCGTTCGAGACGCGCTACGTCCGCAAGCACCTCGAGCGGTTCGCCCCCTGTGACCGCATCGTCTTCGACTCCGTCTCCGGTCTCGCGAGCGTCGCCGAGGACCCGCAACTCTTCCGGCGGAACGTCCTCGACCTGATCCGCCTGTTCGCCGACGAGTTCGGCGCGACGACCGTGTTCACCGCCGAGGACCGCGACGACGACGCCGCGCCCGTCTCGCCCCTGCGCTTTACCACCCACGGCGTCGTCCGCCTGGAACGCCGCGACGTGGCCGCCGACCCCCACCGCTTCCTCACCATCGAGAAGATGCGCGGCGTGGACCACGACCGCCGCACCGTCGAGTTCGAGTTCGACACCTCGGGCATCGTCGGCGCACCGAAGCGGCGCTCCCAGCCGCCGGCACTCAAGCAACACCGTCACTCGCCGGTCGGCATCGACGGACTCGACGAACTCACCGGCGGCGGCCCGGTCCAGGGCAGCGGCGTCCTCCTCGAACACGACGGCCAGGTGACGCTGTCGGTGCTCCTCGCGAACTTCGTCGTCGCCGCACTCGACCGCGGTGAGGCGGTCACGCTCGTCCCCTCGACCGACCTCGGTCGCGACCGTCTCGCGGCCTTGCTCGACGGGTTCGACTACGACCTCGGGTCGCTCCTCGACGACGACCGCCTGTTCGTCCTCGACCCGGTGAGCGGCTGGGACGCCGCGACCGACAACGTCCTGACCGTCGGTGACTCGCTCGGGTCGGTCACGGACGCCCTCGAGACGGTCGATTTCCGGCGCGACGCCGACGCTCGCTTCACGCTCGTGGACGTTCCGTCGCTCGTCCACCACATCGGCCACGACGCAGTCCGTGAGTTGCGGTACCACCTCGACGCGAACCTCTCGGACACGGACAGCCTGGTGCACCTGCTGAACCCGGACGTCGTCGGCGACCGCACGGCCGCGTTCCACCTCGACGCCGCCGACCAGGTGCTGCGGTCGTGGCTCACCGACGACGGCTTGCAGTACGTCTCACTGGAGAAGTCACCGTGTGGCTTCGTCGGGTCCACCTCGCTGGTGGAGTTCCTCGAGGACCCGCCGTACGTGGACGTGCAGTCGCCGCCCCGGAGCCGCGAGACCCCGATGAGCGGTCCGGTCGCAGAGGAGTAACGCCGCGGAGTCCGGCGGTCGTCAGTCGTCCTCGGTCTTGATCTCTGCCGACAGTCCCTGTGCCATCTCGATGTCCCGGGAGTTGTTGAGGGTGAAGGCGGTCCGCTCGGTGACGGCCTCGATGACCTCGCGGGCGCTGGGTGACCCCTTGCCGGACTTCTTCACGCCGCCGAAGGGCAACTGGACCTCGGCGCCGATGCAGGGGAGGTTGGCGTAGGCGAGACCGACCTCGCCGCGGTCACGGTAGGCGTTTATCTGGCGGTAGTCCTCCGAGATGATGGCACCGGCCAGCCCGTACTCCACGTCGTTGTGAATCTCGATGGCGCGGTCGATGTCGCCCTCGTACTCGATGAGGGCGACG
>CAZEIO010000202.1:0-558 GCA_964512525.1 uncultured Halobacteriales archaeon | reverse complement strand
CGAACGGGCCGACCCAGTGGCCGTCCTCGTGGTCGTCGGGTATCTCCTCGGGATCGAGGTCCGCGCGGTCCACGAGGACGTTCGCTCCCTCGTCACGGGCGAGCTGGTTGTAGCGGTGGAACTTCTCGACCTGGTCCCCGTCCACGACCGGACCCATGAACGTGTCCTCGTCGAGGGGGTCGCCGACGGCGACGTCCTCCGCGAGGCCGACGAACCGTCGCTTGAACTCCTCGTAGTGGTCGGTGTGGACGATCAGTCGCTCGCTGGAGACACACCGCTGGCCGGTGGTCTTGAACGAGGACATCACCGCCGAGTGGACGGCCGTCTCCAGGTCCGCGTCGGCGGTGATCACGACCGCGTTCTTCCCGCCCATCTCGCGTGAGACCTCGCGTCCGGGTTCGCCGCCGATCTGGTCGGCGATGGTGTGACCGACCTCCGCCGACCCGGTGAACAGGACCGTCTCGACGCGGTCGTCGTCCACGATGGCCGCGCCGGCGTCGCCGTAGCCCTGGACCATGTTGAAGACGCCTTCGGGGACGCCGGCGTCCACCATCATCT
>CAZEIO010000201.1:0-3371 GCA_964512525.1 uncultured Halobacteriales archaeon | reverse complement strand
TGGCTCGTCGAGGGCGTGGTGTCGTACACGCGAACGCGGTAGTCCTCGAGGTCGGCCCGCTCCGCGGCGGCCTGGATGGCCGCCTCGCGGTCACCGACGCTGTCTGCGAGGCCGTTCTGGACGGCCTGTGTCCCCGAGTAGATGCGGGCCTCTTGGACGTCGGTCCGCGAGAGCGACAGTTCGTCGCCACGCTGGGTGACGACGGCGTTGACGAAGGCCGCCTGCAGTGACTCGAGGATGGCCCGGAACTCGCGGGTGTCCGCGCCGCTCAACTTGTTCGGTCCCGTCGCGCCGACGATACTGTTCGGTTCGACCTCCGGCGGCAACTGCGCGATGACGCCGATGCTCCCGACCGCCGACGCCGGCTTGACGAATATCTCGTCCGCCGGGGCGACGCCGTAGTAGGCGCCGGAGGCCGCGACGGCGTCAACCGTCGCGGTCACCGGCAGGCCGCTCGCCTTCGCCCGCTTCACGGCGAAGTATATCTCCTCGCTCGCGGCCGCCGTGCCGCCGCCGCTGTTGGCGACCAGCACCACCGCCTCCACGTCGGGGTCGGCCCGCGCCTGCGTCAGCGCCGTCTGTATCTCCGTCGCCGAACTCCCGGTTATCATCCCCTGTATCGGGACCACGGCGACGACGCCGTCGGAGTCGCCGGTGCCGACCGAGCCGAACAGCCCCGGCGCACCGGCCGCGAGGCCCTGGGCCAGTACGAGCCCCACCACGACTCCGACGACGACGTACGTCACCACCGAACTCCTCGCTCGCTGCAATGTGTCACCAGATGTCACAAGCAGACGCACATTCGGGGGGCCGTACATAAACGTTTGAGGTGACGGCGACCGGCGCGACGGCCGACCCGTGGTCTTAAAATGGGTCACCCGTTACCTCCGTCGTGGTCTACATCACGCGGGGGCTCGCGGAGGTACTGCTCGACCGCGCTCGCGAGGCCGACCCCGACTCCGTGACGGCCGCCCTCGCGGTGACACCCGCGAGCGAGTTGACGGCGGCCGACGGCGCTGGCGAACTCGAGACGGTCGCCGACGCCGGCGACGGCGCGACCGACACCGAATCCCTCGACCCGGAGACGCCGGTGTTTACCGACTTCTACCTCCCCGAGGCCGCCCGCTCGGTGTCGGCGGTGTTCGGCGTGGACCTCTCGACGCCGCCCGGGCAAACGCAGGGCCGGTTCGTCTCGCACCCGCTGGGGCGGCTGGAACTCGACCGCTCCGACGACCTCGCCGAGGCGGTGTTCGTCGCCGTCCCCCCGTGGGACGTGGACTCGCTGGCCGCGTTCGACCGCAACGGCCGCCGCCGCCCCCTGCACGTCCTCGACGCCCACCCACCGGCGGCCACCCTCGCCGACGACGGCTGGTCGTGACCGCCGGGGCCCGTCGTCGGCAGTCTTCAGTCCAGGTAGCCGAGGTCCCGTAGCTGCGTGGCTATCTCCTCGAACTCGGCCTCGGTGAGTTCGCCCGACCGCTGGCGCTGGATGACGATCGAGCGAAGCAGGAAGCGCACGAGGTCACTCGTCGACGAGAAGGAGGTCCCCTCGATGGTCTCCTCGACGCGCTCGGCGAGGTCCTTCGGGATGGAGACGGTGGTGTACTCGGTCACACCGAGCGAAACACGGGCACGGGCATATGACTTGTGCGAGCGGGGCTGGTCGGCCGATTACCTGGAGTCGTCGTGGCCGTTGCCGCCGTCATCGTCGCCGACGTCGCCACTCTCGCCGGGGTCTCGACCGCCGTCGGTCTCCGTCTCCGGGCTCTCTTCCCGCGGGTCACCGGCTGTCTCGGCGTCCGGCCCTCGTTCGGCGGCGAGGCCGCGGGCGTGGTCCACGGGCCGGTTCTCCGGGCCCGTCACGCCGCGTTGCTCGACCTGTCGCAGCCGCCTGAGTTGCTCGCGGTGTAACTCGACTATCATGTCCGAGAGGACGCCGAAGATCAGCAACTGCACTCCGAGGAGGATGCCCGAGGCCGAGACGAGCGCGAGTACCTCGTGGGGCACGCGCCTGGTGATCCACTCGACGGCGACGTACACGCCGATGCCGCCGCCGAGGACCAGCGAGAGCAGCCCGACCGACCCGAAGTAAAACAGCGGATTCGAGGTCTTCGCCAACTGGTACAGCGTGACGACGATCCGGCCGCCGTCCCGGAACGGGTGGAGGTTCGTCTCCGAGTCGTCCGGCCGCGGGTGGTAGGTGACCGGGACGACCGCCGTCCGCACGTCGTGGCGCACGCACTCCACCGCCAGTTCGGTCTCGACCTCGAACCCCTCCGCGGTGAGTCCCAGCCGGTCGATCGACTCCCGCGTGAACGCCCGGTAACCGGAGAGGATGTCCCCGAGGTCTCGCCCGTGGACGAACCGAAAGCCGGCGTTGATGATCCGGTTGCCGATACGGTTCAGCCGGCTCATCGCGCCCGGCTGCATGTCCGCGAAGCGGTCGCCGACGACGTGTTCGGCCTCGCCCGACAGGAGCGGTTCGAGCATCTGCTCCGCGTCGGCCGGCTCGTACGTCCCGTCGCCGTCGAGCATCAGGACGTACGGCGCGTCGATCAGCCGTAGCCCCTCGCGGACGGCCTGTCCCTTGCCGGCCCCGCGGCCCGTGCCGGACTGCTCGACGACGCGGGCGCCGGCCTCGCGGGCCCGCTCTCGGGTGCCGTCCGTCGAGTGCCCGTCGACCACGAGGACGTTCGTCAGTCCCTGCTCGACGAACCCCCGGACGACCTCGCCGATCGTGGCCGCCTCGTTGTACGTGGGGACGAGCACGCAGACGTCCTCGTGCTCTCCGTCGAGGTCGGCCGGCGTCATCACCGGCAGTTCGGCGACCGACGGAAAAACCCTATCGCCTCGCCCGCCGACGTCACACAAACCGTTCGACTGGTCGTGGTTCGGCGACCCTCACCAGGTCAGCCCCTCGTAGACGATCCCGTCCCGGCGCTCGATGCAGCGCCGGCCATCGATCACGACAGGCGTCGCCATCGCGTCGAACTCCGCGTCGAGGTCGGTGAACTCCGGCCAGTCGGTGACCACGAGACAGGCACTCGCACCCTCGAGGGCGGCGGCCGCAGAGCCGGCGTACTCCACGTCGGTCACCTGCTCGCGCATCTTCTCTGCGGCGACGGGGTCGTAGGCGACGACCTCTGCCTCTCTGTCTCGCAGTCCCTCTATCACCGGCAGGGCGCGCGAGCCGCGCACGTCGTCGGTACCGGGCTTGAACGCCAGTCCGAGTACGGCGACGCGCTCTCCGGTGACGTCCACGTGGCGGTCCATCAGCGAGAGCAACCGCCGTGGCTGGCGGTCGTTCACCTCGCGGGCCGCGGCGATCATCGGTGCGTCGTAGTCGTGGTCACGGGCGGCGGCGACGATGG
>CAZEIO010000200.1:0-3376 GCA_964512525.1 uncultured Halobacteriales archaeon | reverse complement strand
AGTCCCGCTCCGACGCGGGTGCCGACGACGACGGCGGGGCGACAGTGACTGGAGCGGCCGACGACGCGACCACCGGGACGAGAGCGGCCGACGCGGAAGACGGCGACGAGGAGGTGCCGGTGGACGAGGAGTTACTGAGCAACGAGGAGCGCGTCCTCCGGCTACTGGAGGAGCGCGGCGGCCGCATCAAGCAACAGGAGGTCGTCGAGGCGCTGGACTGGACGGAGGCGAAGACCAGTCAGGTCGTCAGCGGGATGCGCGACGAGGGGACCATCGAGGGGTTCCGCCTCGGCCGCGAGAACGTCCTCACCCTGCCGGACGCCGACATCGCCGAGGAACCGGACGACGGTGCCGGCGACGGAGACGCCCCAGACCGGCAGGACTGGGGCGGCGACGAATCGTAATTTTCGCGACACGAAATCCGGAATCGATAGACCGAAGCGGGACGTAAGGAAGGATTGAACGCCTGCCGTCGGCGAAAAATTCGATTAAACTGTCCTTTACTGTCTTTGATCCGCGTGGACGATGGGGGTTGTATAAGGAGGAGGCAGTCAGAGGGTAAGGCACGATGCGAAACACCGTCGCTGCGGTCGTGGTCGCTCTCGCCGTCTTCGGCGGAGCGGTGCTCCCTGCGACGGCCACGGTCGGGACGCTCTCGCTCGGCGGCGGCGACGAGGTCGGTCTCGTCGGCGGGACGGCCGAGGAGGCGGTGCCGTCGGCCGCGACTGCCGGCGACGTCGCCCAGGGCGACGACGGCAACGTCAGCCCCGGTGAGCGCCTCTCCGGCGTGGTCGGCGTTCAGGGTGCCGAACTCGGCTCGGAGGTAGCAGAGCGTCGCCTCGCCGCGGCGCTGAACGCCTCCGCCACGGACCGCGAGAGGGCGAACGTCGTCGCCAGCGAGGTCGAGAGGACGCGAGACCGTCTCGACGCGCTCCGCGACCGTCAAGCGGCGCTCCGTGAGGCGCTGCAGAACGGCAGCATCGGGCCCGGCGAGTTCCGCGCCCGGATGGCGGTGCTGGCCGCGAACGTCTCCAGCACACAGCGCATACTGAACGCCAGCGCTGCCGCCGCCGCGGACCTGCCCAGCGAGACGCTCGAGGAGGCCGGCGTCAACGTCACGGCCATCGAGACGCTCCGCGAGAACGCGAGTGAACTCTCCGGCCCCGAGGTGACCGAGATCGCCCGCAGTATCGGCGGTCCCGACACCGGCAAGCAGATCGGACAGGACGACCGTGGTCCGCCGGCGGGCACGCCGGGCAACGGGAGCGGGCCCCCCGACGACGCCGGCGACCAGGGGCCGCCCGGTAACGAGTCGGCGGCCAACAACGAGAGCGCGACCGGCGGCGAGAGCGAGGGCGAGGGCGAGAAGCCCGACGACACCCCCGGCAACGACGAATCGGGCGAGGGCAACGACAACGGCGAGCGCGGCGACGGAGAGAGCGAGGGCGAGGGCGAGAAGCCCGACGACACACCCGGCAACGACGACGGATCGGGCGAGGGCAACGATAACGGCGAGGGCAGCGAGGGCGACGGCGAGGGTGAGGGCGAGAAGCCCGACGACACCCCCGGCAACGACGACGGATCGGGCGAGGGCAACGATAACGGCGAGGGCGGCGGCTACTGAGGACGCCACCCCGCGGTCAGTTCTCGGGAGAATCGACGGCGAACACTCTTTATGACGGGGTACGGAGTCGTGACGATGAGCACAGAGCCAGTGCGGGTGGCCGCGGGCGAACTCGGCGCCGAGGAGATTCTCGCGGCACTCGACGACGGACGCCGGGTAGTGATCACGACGGAGCGGTTCGGCACGGAACACGAGGTGACGCTGCGTCACGACGGCCAGCAGTACTACTGTGACACGCCGGTGACGCTGCACCGGCACGAGACGAGAGACGGGATGCGCCGCTGCATCACCGAACAGGGCTACATCCAGGAGATAGCGGCCGAAGCCGGCAGCGAGGCCGGTGGCGAGGAGTCCTGACGGACACCGTGACTTTTTGATCGGGGCGACCGAACTGAGGCGCATGGACGACACAGGCGGCGGTGACGGGGGTCCCACCGGCGACCGGAGCCGGGACCGGGACAGGCCTGCGATGGACGAACTGCTCGAGCGGTCGGATCCCGAGTTTGCCGACGTCATGAGCTGCGTGTTCGGTATCCACGAACACGAGACGCGGACGTACCTCTCGCTCGTCGAGCGGCCGGGCAGCACCGTGGAGGAACTGGCCGACGCCCTCGACCGCGACCGCAGCAACGTCAACCGCTCGCTGAGCACGCTCCTCGAGACCGGACTGGCCGAACGCGAGCGGCGGTTGCTCGAACCCGGGGGGTACGTGTACCAGTACACCGCGACGCCGCTGCCGGGGGCGAAGGAGATGCTGCACGAGGCACTCGACGCCTGGGCCGAGACGGTCCACGAGGAGATAGAGAGTTTCGGCGAGCGAGCGCCGGACCCGGCGAGCGACGACGGAGAGACGGGCGACTGAGGGGTCGGTCCCGCCGAGCGAGGAACGCCGCTCGCGGGCGCGGACGGCAGACGCCGGACACCAGAGACTTATAGGGCGACGGACTGGCGGGGATATGGACGTGGACCGGGCCCGCGAGGCGGACGTACGCGAGCGACGGGCGTCACTCTCGCTGTCGGCCGCGCAGGCCCGCCCGGCACCGCCGGCGACCGCGACGGACGGCACGTGGCTGACCTGTATCGAGTGCGGAGAGACGTTTCCCCCCTTCGCGGGCGTTCGCTACCGCTGTGACGACTGTGACGGCCTGCTTGAGGTGCGCTACGCCGACCCCGCCGGCTTCGAGGCGTTCGCGGCGACGGGCGAGCGGGGAGTCTGGCGCTACCGCGACGCCCTGCCGGTAGCCGAGGGGGTCAGCCTGCCGGAGGGCGACACGCCACTGCACCGCGTGCCGCGCCTGCGTGAGGCGGTCGGCGTCGAGCACCTGCGGGTGAAACACGAGGGGATGAACCCCACCGGCTCGTTCAAGGACCGCGGGATGACCGTGGGCGTACGCGTCGCTCAGCGGGTGGGAGTGGACCGTCTCGCGTGTGCCTCGACGGGCAACACGAGTGCCGCGCTGGCGGCCTACGGCGCCCGCGGCGGAATGGAGACGCTCGTCCTCCTGCCGCGGGGGAAGGTCGCCGCCGGCAAGGTGGCACAGGCCAGCCTCCACGGCGCCCGCATCCTCGAGGTGGACGGCAACTTCGACGACTGTCTCGACGTGGTACAGGAACTCACCGACCGCGGCGCGGCGTACCTGTTGAACTCGCTGAACCCCTTTCGGCTGGAGGGTCAGAAGACCATCGGCTTCGAGATTCTGGAGTCCTTCCACGCCGACAACGGCGAGTACCCCGACCGGATCGTCCTGCCGG
>CAZEIO010000199.1:0-3387 GCA_964512525.1 uncultured Halobacteriales archaeon | reverse complement strand
AGAACCCGTCTTCAACGTGTACCAGCCGGGAGCGCCCAACCCGACCGCCGGACGACTCCTGCTCGTGCCCGAGAGCCGGATGGTCGAGGCGGACATCTCGGTGCGTCAGGCCGTCCGTCTCCTGATGACGACCGGCGTCGCCGCGACGAGCGAGGAGATGGAGCGTGCGGCGGGCCCCGACGAGGTTCCGCTCGACCTGTCCCAGGGCGGACGGTGACCGGCGCCCGCGTCTCCGGCGTGGAAGGTCAGCCCTCGCTCGCCCGTGGCGCGTCGTCGGGTCCTCGCTCGCGGTACCGGCCGCGGCGCTCGATGGCCGCCACGCCGTCGAGGACCGCCGGGTCGCCGCCCGCATCACGATAGCCCGCCTCCACGGCATCGACGAGCCTTCCCGGGTCTTCGGTCGTGCCGCCCAGACAGCCCTCGAGGACGTGGACGTCCATCGCGTAGTCCTCGGCGTCGTCGGTGTGGTAGCCCAGGCCGAAGTCCACGAGGTACGTCCGGTCCGGCCCGACGCGGACGTTCCGCGGCGTCGGGTCCCCGTGGACGACGCCGGCGTCGTGCAGTCGCGCGAGGTGTCCGCCGACGGTGCGGAGGCGACCAGCGGGGTCGTCGGCCGGGCTGGACTCGTTCAACAGCGCCCGGAGCTCGGCCTCGCCGACGTACTCCAAGACGAGCGTCGCCGTCGCGGGGTCCACGTCGTGGACGACGGGCGTCGGGACGCCGGCCCGCCGCGCGGCGGCGGTGAGTCTGGCCTCGAGCACCGTGCGGTCACGCCGGAGAGCCGCGTCCACCTGTTCGTGGCGGTACGTCTTCGGGAGCCGTCGCTTGCGGACCCGACCGGCGGCGGGATCGACGTCCACCGTCGCCTCGGCCCCCTGCACTTCCGTCGGGTCGGTCCCCGTCCGCCCCGCGGCCACGCCGCGGGAGGGGTCGGTGTCCGGGTCGCGCCACGTGACCGTCGCCTGGTCGGGCCGGAAGTTCGGGCGAACGCGCGAGTCGGCGAGGGCGACCGTATCACCGGCGGCGAGCATCTGCGCCCCGAGAACCGCTATCATCCCGGCGTTGTCCCGGAGGAAGCGGTCCTCGGGCGCGTGGAAGGCCGCACCACGGGCCGCACACATCTCCGAGAGCATCGACTGCAGGCGCCGGTTCTGGGCGACGCCGCCGCCGAGGACGAGTTCGTCGGTCCCGGTCAGCGACAGGGCGCGTTCGGTCACCTCGGCGAGCATCGCGAAGGCCGTCTCCTGCAGCGAGTGACAGACGTCCTCGACGGGGACGCCGTCGTCAACGGCCGCCTTCGCGGCGCTCATTAGCCCGGAGAATGAGAGGTCCATCCCGGTGACGACGTACGGCAGTTCGACGTAGTCACCCGACTCGGCGTGGCGTTCCACCTTCGGGCCGCCGGGGTGAGACCAGCCGAGGTGTCGCGTGAACTTGTCGATGGCGTTGCCGATGCCCACGTCCGTCGTCTCTCCGAGAACGCGGTAGCGGTCGCCCCGCAGTGCGAGGACGTGCGTGTTGGCGCCGCTCGCGTTCAGACAGAGCGGGCGGTCGAAGTCGGCCGACCACCGGCCGACCTCCGCGTGGGCGAGCATGTGGTTGACGCCGACCAGCGGGACGTCGAGCGTGCCGGCGAGCGACCGGGCCGTCGTCCCCGCGACGCGGAGACACGGGCCGAGACCGGGACCGCGGGAGAAGGCGACCGCCGCGACGGACTCGCCGCCGCCCGGCGTCCGGTCGAGTACTCGCTCCACGACCGTCGGCAGTGCGTCGCGCATGTGCTCTGCTGCCTCGCTCGGGTCGATGCCGCCCGTCTCCGGCTGGTGTGCCTCCGTCTCGACGACCACCGAGTCCGCGTCGGTGTCGTAGTAGGCAGCACTCGCCGCCCACGCGGTCCCCTCGATGCCGAGGACGAGCACGGCTACCGGCCGCAAGCGCCGTCCGGAGACGCTGCGGGAGTCACGTGACGACCCTACTTCCACTCGGTGTAGCTACAGGCGCCACAGTGAAACCGGTCGCCGTAGTCGCCGAGGAAGGTGTCGCCGCAGCGCGGACACGCCTCCCGGTCGGTCGTGCCGTCGTCCTCGTACAGTTCGTAGTGTGCCATCTCAGGCCTCCTCGCCGTCCCCGGCCTCGTCGGCCTCTATCTTGTTGCGCTCGAGCATGTGGTCCTGTTCGACGTCGCGAGCGACGTCGGGCGTCTCGTACACGCGGGCCTCGCCCAGCGTCTTCCGCATCCCGAACTTGGTGTCGAGGTGGCGGACGACGACCTCGTTGGCGTCCTTGTTCAGCATCGCGGCGAGGGAGTCCCGCACGGAGAGACGCTCCGGCGTGGCGTCGTCGTGGGTCACCTCGAAGGTGACGTCGGTCCGTCGCAGCATCGGATTTTCCTTCTCGGAGACGAGTTCGAGTTCCATGGTTCGTTATCTGGAACTGCCCACGAAGCGGGTAAAAGGATTTCGAGTCGGCGACCGACCCCCCCGGCTCAGGCCGTCTCGAGTACCGACAGCGCCCGCTCGGGGTCGCCGTCCATCCGCTCGACCAGCCGCCGTGCCCGGTCGCGCGTCTCGGCGTCCACCGTCACGAGCACCATCCCCTCGCCGGGCTGGCCGTACACCACGCTCGCGCCGGTCGGTGCCGCGAGGATGGCCGGGAGCGTCGCGAGGTCCTCCTCGCCGGCGACGACGAGCGTGCGCGACTCCTCGGCCGCGAGGGCATCGACGAGTGCCCGGAGCAGTTCGACGGTCAGCGTCGCCGCCGGGTTGGGGATCCGTGGTCCGTCGGTCGTGACCCGCCTGGCTACCGCCTCGTCCACCGCAGTTCGCTCCGTGTAACCGTCCACGACCGCGACGTCCGGTCGCCGGTCGGCACCCAGCAGGTGGTACGTCACCACGTCGCCGACGGCCAGTATCGGCTCGCCGGCGGCGGCGAGTAGCTCCTCGGCGTCGGTGAACACCGGACCGAAGGGGTCCTTCAGTTCCGAGCGCAACGACGTCGACAGCGTGAGGACGACCTCGCCGTCGCCGTTTCCGGCACCGTCCGTGCCGGCCTCTCCGTTCGCCATCGCCGGCTACCGGACCTTCAGCGCGTACTTGCCGGCCACCGTGACCTCCATCTCGGTGGCGATCTCGCTGTCTTCCGGGTGGGCGACCCAGACGTAGCCCGCCCAGTCCTCCGTCAGCGAGGAGGACCCGCAGTTCGGGCAGGTTTCGTTGTTGGGTTCGACGACGAAGTGGCACTCGCGACACGCGACCCTGTCCTGTGCCATTATTCGACCTCGGCGGCGTTCAGTTCGCGGTCCTCGCGGAGCCAGCCGTGCTTGCCGAGTCCCGGCTGTTTCGCCGTCAGCCCGATCTTCGAGTCCCGCGGGTTGCGTTCGTCGATGCT
>CAZEIO010000198.1:0-3402 GCA_964512525.1 uncultured Halobacteriales archaeon | reverse complement strand
GGTGCTGTCGTCCACCGCGCGGACCTGCAGTGACCCGGGCACGTAGTCCTCGAGCTTGGCCTCCTCGCCCTCTGGAACGTCTTTCTCGTGTTCGATGGTGAACGTGCCGCCGATGAGGTCGTCGGCGTTCTGGGAGTTCGGCGACTGGGCCGCCCGCTCCCACGAGAAGACGACGTCCTGTGCCGTGAACTCCGTGCCGTCGTGGAAGGTGATGCCCTCCCGCAGGCTGAAGCGGTACTGCTTGCCGTTGTCGATCGTCTCGACGCTCTCCGCCAGCCCGGGAATCGGCGGCAGGAGCCCGTTGTCGTAGTCCATCAGGGACTCAGACCACTGGTTGATGCCGCCCGACCCCTTGATCACCGGGTCGAGCGACGTGATCTTCCCCGTCACCGCCAGCCGCAAGGTCCCGCCCTGCGGTGGCCCCGTCGAGGTGGGGGTCCCGTCGTCGGTCGTCGATTGGGTGGTGCCGCCGTCACCGCCGTCACCACCGTCGCCGCCGTCGCCGCCGTTGCCACCGCCGTCACCGCCGTCGCCCGAGCATCCGGCGACCGCAGCGGCTGTGCCTGCCCCCGCAACTTTCAGGAAGCGTCTTCGGGTTTTACCGTCAGACATCACTTGCACGTCCAGAGAGGGGTGAAAAAGACCTTGCTATCATCTCAATATATACCTATATAGTAATCTTTCTGTGGCTGGGTATCGTAGGCCTACACCTGCCGTTTTGCCGTCGCTCTCGCGGCCGTGACCCGAAAGGTTGGTGAGGGCGGCCACGAACACTCCACGCGTGACCGACGGCGACGGGAACTTCGACGCCGAGACAGACCCCGGGGAGGCAGACGAGGAGCGTCCGCGGCCCGACGCCACCGAGTCCGAGGTCGACGCCTGGGAGCGGACTATCGACGAGATGGAGCGACTGGCCGCCGAACGCGAGACAGAAGGGTGGGAGACGGTGACTATCACCGCCGCCGACACCGCTCCCACCCCGCCCGAGGTGGGCGACGACCGCTACGGACTCATCTACACCGTCGGCGACGACGTGGCCGACGACTTCCGGGCCGTCCACGAGGCGGGGTTCGACCGCTACGAGGTGTACCGCCGGGAACTCGGCGACCGACTCTTCCTCGTCACCGAACTCCTCTCCGGCCCGAGTCGGACGGCGGTGTTCGTCGCCGGCACCGTGGACCGCACCCTCGCCGAGGACCTGATAGCTGCCGCCGCCGCCCGCGACGAGATGTACACCCACCTCCAGACGCTCGACTGGACTCGCCTCGGGTCGGTCCGCCACGAGGACCCGGCGGACTTCTTTCCCTCTCTTTCGTGACGCCCGCGACCCGGGATAGGTAGATTCCGCTCGATTTCGGGTGAGAGATTGAGGCGTACGTGACCGGTTGTAGGAGGTATTTAGTTTCGGCGCCGTCTCGTTCGACGCGTGACCGACGACTTCGACCCCGGCGGCAGTGGCACAGTGATGGCCCACCTCGCGGCACCGACGGCCCCGACGGAGACGACACTCGCCCTGATAGCCGACCCCCACGTCGGCGTCCGCTCGGAGGGCACCTCCAAGATATTCCAGCACACCGCCCGTCACTTCCGCAACGCCGTCCGCGACATCAACGCCCGCGGCGTGGATACCGTACTGTCGGTCGGCGACCTCACGAAAGACGGCGAGGACTACAACTACGAGGCCGTGGACGAGATCCTCGCCGACCTCGACGCGCCCTTCTACGCCGTCCCCGGCAACCACGACGTCCCCAAGGCCCGCGACGGCCACGACACCATGCCCGTCGCGAAGTTCGCCGACCGCTACTCGCCCACCGGCGAGTTCCCCTTCCACCTCGAGGTCGGCGACGTGGACGTCGTCGGCATCAACACCGCCGGGAGTCGTGACTACCTCTACGACAGCCACGACGGCGGTCTGGGTCCCGACGCCGACGCCGTCCGCGAGACGCTCGCCGCCGCCGCCGACCCCATCGTCGTCTCGCACTACAACCTGCCGGCGATGTTCGACCAGTTGCGGGCCCACCGCGACCACGTCGAACACACGATGCACATCCCGCCGATAACTCGCGACGGCGACGAGTACGTCGAGACGCTCGCCGAGGGCGGCACCGCGGCCCTGTTCACCGGCCACCTCCACATGCCCGCCACCGCCGAACAGGGCGGCGTGCGCGAGGTGATGGTGCCGACGACGTGTTCGTACCCGCAGGCCTACCTCACCGCCACGGTCGGTCCCGACGGGACGACCGTTCGCTTCCACCCCGTCGCCGACCGCGAGGGCATGCGCCACGGCTTCGCCGTCCGCTCGAAGGACTCGACGACGAGTCGCGGCCTGACGGCCATCGCCGCCGACCGCCTCGCGCGGTTCCCCCTCGTCGAGGAGTAGCGAGCCGTCCTCCGGCGGCGTCAGCGCCCGCCCGTCGGTCGCTCTAGCGCCCGCCGCAGGTCGTCCTCGCTCGGCAGGTCGTGCCCGGCGGCCCGCCCGTTCAGCCGTGCGGCCGCCGGCGACTCGCGCACGGCCGCGTCGTCGTAGCCCGCCGCCTCGAAGGCGTCGGGCAGTCCCCCCGACCGCAGACTGTACTTCTGGTGGTAGTCCTCCGCCGGCGTGAACCGCGACAGCGACTCCACCCGCGTCTCGACGTCGGCGACCGACAGTCCACGTTCCGCCAGGACCGACTCGACGACGTCACGCTGGTCGCCGGTCGTCAGGATCAGGTTCTGGTACTGCTGCTTGCGGGCCTGCCGCCGCGGGTCGTGGCTCCGGAGTGCCGTCCGGACGAGGTCTGCGTACTCGACGACGGCCGGGTCGAAGTCCACCTGGACGACCTCGGTGTGGTCGCCGATGGAGCGGTACGTCGGGGCCGCCGTCGTCCCGCCGGCGTAGCCCACCCGCGTCCGGACGACGCCCGCCGTCGCCCCGAACTCGGCGTCCGGTCCCCAGAAGCAGCCGAGACCGAACGTCGCCGTCGTCGTCGCCTCGCGGTCCGGTGCCGCGCGGTCGTACTCGCGGAGGAACGTCGGCGTCAGCGTCACTACTCTCCCTCGCTCCCGTCGAACTCGAGTGACACGCCGTTGATGCAGTGGCGCTTGCCCGTCGGGTCCGGCCCGTCGTCGAAGACGTGGCCGAGGTGGCCGCCGCAGTTCGCACAGAGCACCTCCGTCCGCGTGCCGACGATGCCGCGGTCCGGCCGGGTCTCGATGGCGTCGTCGGCGACGGGTGCCCAGAACGAGGGCCAGCCAGTGCCGGACTCGAACTTCTCGTCCGTGCGGTACAGCGCCTGTCCGCACCCGGCACAGCGGAAGGTCCCCTCGCCCTCGACGTGGAGGAGCTCCGAGGTTCCCGGCGTCTCCGTCCCACACTCCCGGAGGACGCGGTACTCGTCGTCGTCGAGTCGCTCGCGCCACTCG
>CAZEIO010000197.1:0-3410 GCA_964512525.1 uncultured Halobacteriales archaeon | reverse complement strand
CGGACCCCCTCGAGGTCGCCGAGTGTCCGAATCTGGCCGGCACTATAGTCACTCTCACCAGACATGAAACAACGTTACTCCATTCTAAGTCCCCACCCCTGATAAATCCCGCGTGTGCGCGCTCGCGTGTGGACTTTCTTCCACGTCTCGGTCCCGCGAGACGCCCGTTCTCGGCCCGTGAGACACCGACTTCGGGGCCTGCCTCTCGAACCACCGGGTCGTCGGTCGGCAGACCCCCGCGCCCGCGTCTGACGCCCGTCGTGCGCCGTGCTACCACTTTCACCGTGCTCCCGTGGGGATTAAACGTCCCGGACGCCCACTGGCAGTTATGACCTCTTTCCAGTCGGAACTCGGTGACGGCGCGGACGTCGGTATCGCCGAGGAGCTGGCCGAGAGTCAGCGGGCCATCTCTATCGCCGAGTTCTTCGAGAAGAACAAGCACATGCTCGGGTTCGACTCGGGGGCCCGAGGGCTGGTGACGGCCGTGAAGGAGGCCGTGGACAACTCGCTAGACGCCTGCGAGGAGGCGGACGTCCACCCCGACATCTACGTCGAGATCACCGAGGCCGGCGACTACTACCGCCTCGTCGTCGAGGACAACGGTCCCGGTATCACCCGCGAGCAGCTGCCGAAGGTATTCGGCAAACTGCTGTACGGCTCGCGCTTCCACAAGCGCGAGCAGAACCGCGGCCAGCAGGGGATCGGTATCTCCGCCGCCGTCCTCTACTCCCAGCTCACGAGCGGCAAGCCCGCGAAGGTCACGAGCCGCACCCGGGGCGCCCGCACCGCCAACTACTACGAGCTCATCATCGACACCGACGAGAACGAGCCCGAAATAAAGCGCGAGGAGGAGCTCGCCCCCGCGGACTCGGACCTCGCCAGCCAGCAGGGCACCCGCATCGAGCTGGAGATGGAGGCGAACATGCGGGCCCGCTCGCAGTTGCACGACTACATCGAGGGCACGGCGGTCGTCAACCCGCACGCCCGCATCGAACTCGTCGAACCCGGGCTGGACGAGCCGATGAAGTACGAACGCGTCGCGGACGCCGCCCTGCCCGCGGACACCTCCGAGATTCGACCGCACCCCCACGGCGTCGAACTCGGCACCGTCCGGAAGATGCTCGAGGCGACGGGTTCGCACTCCGTCTCCGGCTTTCTCCAGGAGGAGTTCACCCGCGTCGGGCGGAAGACCGCCGACGGCGTCATCGACGCCTTCCGCGACCGCCGGTTCGGCCGCGAGGTTGCGTACCGACCACCTCACCGGGGCGAGGACGCGGACGTGGAGACCGCCGTCCGCGCCGCCGTCTCGAACAAGAGCAAGGACGCGACGACGGCGTTCGCCCGCCGCGTGGCCGACGCCCTCGGCGACCGGGACCGGGTCGCCCACCACGAACTCCGCGAAATAGTGGACGACGTCGCCGCCGACGTCGAGACGGAGTTCGAGAGCCGCTTCGGCAGCACCGTCCGCGAGAAGGCGACGGCCGCCGCGTGGGGACAGGTGGTCGGCGACGACGGGCAGGACCGCCGTAGCGCCGAGTTCTACCGCCTCGTGGACGAGGCGACCACCGACCGCAAGGGCGACGCCGTGGTCGAGCGACTCGCGGAACGGATCGCGACCCGCGTCGCGGGCGACGAGGACGACCGTGACCGACTGACGCGGGCCACCCTCCGCGAGTACGTCGAGTGGGCGGCCGACGGCGTCGAGGAGAGCGAGGACGCGGCCGTCGGCGACACGGCCCGCGAGAAGGTGGTCGACGCCATCTGGGGCGTCTCCCGGACGGTGCCGGACGACGCGCCGAAGGTGCGCGACCTCGCGGCCGACCGCGACGCCGTCTCCGACCTCGTCGAGGCGATGCGCGAGACGGACATCATGGCGCCACCGACGGACTGTCTCTCGCCCATCACCGCCGCGAACATCGAGGCCGGGCTGCGGAAGGGGTACGACGCGGACTTCTACGCCGCGTCCTCCCGCGACGCCGAGGTCAGCGGCGGTGACCCGTTCGTCGTCGAGGCGGGTATCGCCTACGGCGGCGAACTCGACGACGGCCCCGTGGACGTCAAGCGCTTCGCCAACCGCGTCCCCCTGGTGTACCAGCGCGGTGCCTGTGCCATCACCGACGTGGTGAAGTCCATCGGCTGGCGCAACTACAAACTCGACCAGCCCGGCGGCTCCGGCGTCCCGAACGGACCGGCTGTCATCATGGTCCACGTCGCCTCGACGAACGTCCCGTTCACCAGCGAGTCGAAGGACGCCGTCGCGAACGTCCCCGAGATAGAGTCGGAGATCGAACTCGCCGTGCGCGAGGCGGCCCGGGACCTGAAGTCGTTCCTGAAGAAGCGGCAGTCGATGCAGAAGCGCAAGCGAAAGGAGAACGTCCTCACGGAGATACTGCCGGAGATGGCGACGAAGGTGGCCGAGGTGACCGGCCGCGAGGAACCGCCCGTCGAGGACGCGATGGCCCGCATCATGAACAACGTCCTCGTCGAGCGACGGGCCGACGAGAGCGGCGACACGGCGACGGTGGAGATAACGGTGGAAAACCACGGCGACACGAACGAGACGGTCGAGGTGACGGACATCGTGGACCACGAACCGAGCGACCTGAACGGGGCGACTGCCGTCCAGATGGACGGCGAACACTTCGTTCGCTGGGAGGCGGAGGTCGCGGCCGGCGACGAGACAACCCTCAGCTACGAGTTGCCGGCCGGCGCGACCTCGGAACTGACGGTGGACGGCGTCGAGTCTGCCAAACTGACCGTCAGTGAGGGTGAGGCATGAGCACCGACACGCCCGGCGACTCCGACCGGAAAGACGAGCGAGCCCGCGAACAACTGATCGAACTCGCCGAGGAGTTCTACGAACAGTTCGAGGACGGCGACGTCCCGCGGATGACGCTGCCGACCCGGACGAAGTCGAACATCGAGTACGACGAGAACGACGACGTCTGGGTGTACGGCGACCGCACCTCCACTCGCTCGGCGAAGTCCGTCCGCGGCGCCCGGAAACTGCTGAAGGCCATCTACACCGTCGAGTTCCTCGCCCGCCAGCTCGAACAGGGTCGGTCCTCGACCCTGCGGGAACTGTACTACCTCTCGGAGTCGTGGGACAACGAGGAGGCGCAGTTCAACGACCAGGACGAGTCAAACCAGCTGGTGGAGGACCTCGAGATAGTCTCCGAGGTGCGCCGCGAGGACTTCCACATGCGGCCGGAGGAGTCGGGCGCGACCCTGATGGGTCCCCTCCTCATCCGCGAGCAGACCCGCCGCGGCGAGCGCGAGATCCACTGCCAGAAGGACGTTGGTACGGGCGGGTATCAGATCCCGAACAACCCGGACATGATCGAGTTCCTCGAAGACGACATCGACTTCGCGCTCGCGGTCGAGACCGGCGGGATGCGCGACCGGCTCGT
>CAZEIO010000196.1:0-3439 GCA_964512525.1 uncultured Halobacteriales archaeon | reverse complement strand
CCGGCAGGGCCCACTCCTCGCGACGAACGCTCCCCCGCCCACGGGGCACGTCGTCGCCTCGCCTCGCGCCCTCGGTGACCGCCGTCGTTTAACACCGTCGAGCGTCTCACCCCGGTCAGTGGCCGACCCGATACTGAAGTGGGCGGGCGGCAAGCGCCAACTCCTCGACGAGTTGACCGCCCGCTTCCCGACCGAGTACGGCGACTACCACGAGCCGTTTCTGGGTGGCGGCGCGGTCTTCTTCGACCGCGAACCGGCGGGCGGTACGGTGAACGACGCCAACGAGCGACTGGTGAACTTCTACGAACAGGTGCGGGACCGGCCGGAGGCACTGATAGAGCGGTGCCGGAAGTTCGATGCCCCGGACTCGGACCCGGCCCCCGACCGCGACCACGCCGAGGCGGAGAACTACTACTACCAGCAGCGGGCGCTGTTCAACCGCCGGCCCCGCGGCGAGGAGTTCGACCCGCTGGCGGAGGCGGCACGCCTCCTGTACCTCAACCGGACGGGCTTCAACGGCCTCTACCGGGAGAACGCCGACGGCGAGTTCAACGTGCCCGTCGGTCGCTACGCGAACCCGGACTGGGTGCGGGCCGACCAGGTCCGGGCCGCCAGCCGGGTCCTCGCGGGCGTTGACCTCCGCCGTGGCGACTTCGAGTACGTCCGTGAGGCGGCGTCGGCGGGCGACGTCGTGTACTGTGACCCGCCGTACGAGCCGGCCAGCCAGACGGCCGACTTCACCGACTACGCCGCCGGGGGGTTCGACCGCGACGACCAGCGCCGACTGCTCGAAACCGCCCGGCGACTGGACGAGGTGGGCGTCCACGTCGTCTGCTCGAACAGCGGCGTGCTGTACGACCTGTACGCCGACGCGGGCTTCCACGTCGAGCGAGTGGGGGCGACCCGAGCGATAAACAGCGACCCCGCCGAACGCGGCGAGGTCGCCGAGATAGTCGCCACGAACGTCCCACCGGAGGCGCGTGCGGCCCCCGACCAGCGGTCCCTCTCGGACTACTGACCGCTCGCCGGTCTCCGGTCACGGTGGCCCGGAGTTTCAAGTCCGCGCCGCCCGCGACGGCAGACACCGATGGACGTCGGCCTCGTCTTCCCGCAGTTGGAGATCGGTCGCGACCCGCGGCGTATCCGCGAGTACGCCCGCCGTGCCGAGCGACTCGGCTTCGAACACCTCCTCGCGTACGACCACGTCCTCGGCGTGGACCCGGACCGCGAGGGCTGGTCGGGGTCGTTCGACTACCGCGATCCGTTCCACGAGCCGTTCGTGCTGTTTTCGACGCTCGCGAGCGTGACCGACCGGCTCTCGTTCGTCACCGGCGTCCTCGTGATGCCCCAGCGCCAGACCGCACTCGTCGCCAAGCAGGCCGCGCAGGTGGCGGTGCTGTCCGACGGCCGACTCCGATTGGGGGCCGGCGTCGGCTGGAACGAACCCGAGTACACCGCTCTCGGCGAGGACTTCGACGAGCGCGGCCGCCGCATCGAGGAACAGATCGAGGTCTGTCGGCGCCTCTGGACGGAGGACGTCGTCGCGTTCGACGGGGACTACCACACCGTCCCGCGGATGGGCCTGAATCCGCGGCCGGCGGAGCCGATACCGCTGTGGGTCGGCGGCGCCGCGGACCCGGTCCTCGACCGCGTGGCGCGCGTGGGCGACGGCTGGCTCCCGCCCTCGGGCACGCCCGACGACCTCGCCGAGCGACTGGACCGCCTCTGGGAGTTCGCAGCCCGTCGCGACCGCGACCGCGAGGACGTCGGTCTCCACCCCCGCATCCGGGTCGCCCCCGACCCCGACGTGGACCCCGAGGGCGACTGGCTCGACGGCGTGGCCGCGTGGCGGAAGTCCGACCCACGGCCCGCCTACCTCGGGGTGGACCCGATGGGCGGCGACCCGTCCCCCGACGACCACCTCGACCGCCTCGAGACCGTCGCCGACGCCCTCGCGGACCACGGACTCCTCTGACCCGGCCGAGCGGGCGCGAGGATTCCCGCAGGTATTAAGACCCGTGACTACCAAGCCAAATGCTTATACCGGTCCGTGCGTTCCGGTCGAGTACGAATGCTGACCACGTGCCCGCACTGTGAATCGGTGTCCGACGAGGAGTACCTGGAGTACTGTGCGGACTGCGGCTACGTCCCGCCCCACGGCGCAGACTGAAACCGACGCTCGTCCTGCCGGTCGCTACACCCGAGAGCCACTGCTGTTCCTGCACCGCCTTCCCGACGCCGCGTTCTGGGCCGGCCACCGTCACGCCCCACCGGCAGTCACCCGACGGCACGCCGGTCACTCCGTCCGGCCGCCGTCGGCCGCCGGTTCGGCGTCCGGCTCCGCCCCCGCCAGTCGCCCGTTGACGCCGGCGGGGAGTCCCTCCTCCAGCGCGAGGAGTCCCCCGGTCAGCGCGAGACACCCGCCCAGTAGCGCGACCCAGAGCAGACCCGCCGCGCCGGCGTCGAAGAAGGCCCCCCCGATCACGGGGCCGATGCCGAAGCCGAGTCGCTTCGCCACCTCGAGGACCGACAGCTGTGACCCCCGCTCGTCAACGCTGCCCACCTCCGAGGCCAGCGCGGTGATGAGCGGCGAGTGGAGTATCTCGCCCACCGTCCGCAGGACGAGGAAGGCACCGACGAGGGCGACGCCGACGACCAGCGGCGCGGGGTACACGATGAGGAGGGCGACGAAACTCGCCGCCCAGAACCCGGCCGACAGCACCAGCCCGCGGGTGCGACGCCACCCCTCGACGCGGTCCACCGCCGGCAACTGGAAGAGCACGATGACCAGCGGGTTGAGGACGTACAGCGTCCCGAGTTGGCCGCCGGAGAGGCCCAGCCGCGACTCCGCGAACACCGGTACCGTGGACTGCATCTGGGCGTACATCACCGCGAAGCCGACGTTCAGCACCGCCAGCGCGAGGATGGTCCGGTCGCCGACGGCGGCCCGCCACTCCGCGAGCGTCGCCCGGAGCGTGGCTGCCGCGGTCGTCCCGTGGTCCCCGGTCTCGCCGTCTGCCCGGCTCTCGAAGGTACTCGGCAGGAGAACCCAGAGCAGGACGGCGACGACGGCGCTCGTGACGCCGTCCACGACGAAGACGGCGGTGCGGGCCACCTCGAACAGGAGACCGCCGACGACGAAGCCCGACCCGAACCCGGCGTTCGAGGCCACCTTCAGGAGGCCGTACGCCCGGTCGCGGCCCTCGGCGTCGGTGGCGTCGGCGACGGTCGCCTGACTCGCCGGGGCGAACAGGCCGAGTGCCAGTCCCGCGGCGGTCGCGACGGCGGCGAAGCCGACGGCCGTCGAGACGAGCGAGTACGCCGCGAGTGCCGGCGCGGCGAGTGCCATCGACGCCACCATCACCGGCCGGCGGCCGTAGCGGTCGGCGAGGTAGCCGCCGACGAGCGTCCCCGTCGCCGTCGCGACGTTGTTCGCGAG
>CAZEIO010000195.1:0-3443 GCA_964512525.1 uncultured Halobacteriales archaeon | reverse complement strand
GCGTCTCGTGTAGCGCCAGCACGAACGCCGGGACGACGACGATGAACAGGTGTTCTTCCAGTGGGATGCCCAGCAGTTCGACACCGGTCCGCAGCGGGATGGCGAAGACGCCGACCTCGAGGGTGTACCAGTCCCAGACGTACGCCACGGGGTAGAGCAGAGCGATGGTCCGGAGCGCCTCGCGGACGGCCCCGACCCGCGCGAGGAGGGCGAAGGCGACGCCCCCGAAGACCACCTCCGTCGCGAGATACGTGTAGGGACCGAGGACGCCGATGTCCACGGGTAGCGGTCCCTGCATCGGCCGGAACCACATCGCGGCGACCAGCACGGCGAGGAAGACGTACGCCCCCCGGACCAGAAGCATCGTCGCGAGGCGGGGCGGGCGCTCGTGGGCGACGGCGGCGACCGCGGCGAAGGCGAAGACGGCGAAGACCGAACTCTGCGGGAACAGTCCGAGCGGTGTGGCCGCCCCCTCGACGGCGAGGACGACGGTGAGCGCGAGGGCCGCGCCCATCAGGCCGAGTCCGAACCGCCGTCCGCGTCGCAGACCGAGGGCGACGACGAGCGTACGCTTGCCGATCGACCGGTCGTACTCGTAGTCCTGTGCGTCGTCAACGACCTTGACGCCGGTCAACAGCACGCACAGTACCGCGGCCATCGCGGCGACGAGCGGTGGGACGGTCCCGACCTGTGCGACGGCCGCAGAGCCGAGCGCGATGGCGTTGCCGACCGGGTAGCCGATGGTCGCCGTCACGGGGTTGGTGTCGAGCACCGGCGCGTGGAGGTAGCCGATGACCCACGTGGGCGCGACCGCGGCAGCCGCGACCGGACCGGCGAGCCACCAGAGTCCGCCGAGACAGGCCACGAAGCCCGTGGTTGCACCGGCGAGAGCGAGTCGGCAGCCCCGCTCGGTCAGGGGGTGGTCGTCGTCCTCGCCGCGGACGTGGAAGTCAACGTAGCCGTCCTTGACGTGGGCCGTGTACACCGCGAGGAAGACTGCCGCCGCGTGCACCGCGGCGGTCGCGGGCACGAGCGTCGCCGCGTCCGCTTCCGTCCCCGTCGTTCCAGCGACCGACAGCGCCCCGCCGAGTAGCGAGAGAGTGACCGGCGGCAGCATGAAGACCGGATGGACCTGCGAGGCGAACGCGGCGACCGACGCCAGCGCTCCCGTCCGGTGTCTGTGAACTGTCATAGATCCGCTATGTGCCGCCGCCGGCTAATGCGTTCGCCCCTCGCTACAGCAGTCGCCGGACGTGGGGCTCGAACTCCTCTGGCACCACCTCGCGTACCGTCGCCGGGTCGGTCTCGCCCGCGGCGTTGACGAGGTACGCTCGGCCCGGCCGGTCGCCGTACGACTGCCGGATGTCGTACACGAAGCCGTAGGTCCGAACGTCGTCCGGCACCGCGTCGCTCTCGCGGAGGAACGTCACCTGTTCGTCCACGTTGTACTCGACGAGCTGGTCCACGAGCGCGGCGTCGTCCGTCGCGTCCACCCGCGGGTCCGCCAGCCCACGTTCGACGACCGGTACCAACGTCTCGACCCACTTGCGGACGCCCGGCGGCACGTCTGGCGCGGAGTCCGCGCTCTCGTTCCCGTCTTTGCCTCTCTCTGCGTCCCGGACCGACTCGAGGGCTGCCGTCACCGCTCCACACCCTGTGTGACCGACGACGACGGCCACGCGAGTCCCCGTGTACGCGATGGGGTAGAGGACGCTGCCGTCCACCACGAGCTCCCCCTCGTGGTGGTCCCACGCTTGGTTGCCGATGTTGCTGGGCGTGAACAGCCACCCCGGCTCCCTCACGTTCCACATTCCCTCCTGTGAGACCCGCGAGTCCGAACAGCAGACCGAGACGACCGGCGGTCGCTGTCCGTCCTCGACGGCCGCGAAGTGGTCCGCCGACAGCGATTCGACGTGGTCGGCGTTCCCGGCGAGGAGGGCACGGAGTACCTCGTCGGTCATGCCGGCCAGTGGGCGCGACGCCGCTTCAAACCCCTCCCTCGCCGTCGCCGACGGGCCAAGACTGAAGCCCACCGACCCACCGGGACGAAACGACACGATGGACGAGGGTGACCGACCTGCCCCCGACGAGATGGGTGCCGGACCGCTCAGCCTCCGGCCGTACGACCCGCGGGACGCCGACGCTGTCTGGCGACTCCACGAACTGGCCTTTCGTGACCTCGACACCGACCCCGACGACATTCCCGGCACCGACGACCTCCGGGACGTGCAGGCTACCTACGTCGAGTCCGGCGGCGGCTTCTTCGTCGGGACGGTCCCGCCCGCGGCGGGCGGCCCGGACGCCCCGCGAGTCCACGACGGTGCCCTCGTCGCGATGGGCGGCTACCTCCCCTCGGAGGCTGGCCACGAGGACGAGCGGACCGTCTCCGGTGCGGCCGAACTCCACCGGATGCGCGTCGCCCCCTCCTGCCAGCGCCGGGGGTTCGGCAGACGACTGCTCTGGCGACTCGAGTCGGCCGTCGCGGCGGCCGGCTACGACCCCGTCCTCGCGACGACGGCCCGCCGACAGGCGGCGGCGGTCCAGTTCTACCGGAACGAGGGGTACACGACCACCGGCCGGTCGCGGAGCGGCGAGTACGAACTGATCCACTTCGAGAAGGCACTCGACTGACTCCCGTAACGGGGGCCGGCCGACCGCGAACGGCCCGGACTCAACTCAGCTCAGGTCGAACTTCTCGGCGGCGGTCTGCATGTCCTTGTCGCCACGCCCGCAGAGGTTCACCAACAGGGTGTCGTGGCGGTCCTCGGCGGCGAGTTTCTTCGCCAGCGCGATGGCGTGTGCCGGCTCCAGCGCCGGGATGATGCCCTCGGCGCGGCTGAGTTCCTTGAACGCCGCCAGCGCTTCCTCGTCGCTGATACCGTGGTACTCGGCCCGCCCGAGTTCCTGCATCGCGGCGTGTTCCGGGCCGACGGCCGGGTAGTCCAGTCCCGCCGAGACGGAGTGGTTCTCCGTGTCATCGTCGATGACGCGGGTCTTCATCCCCTGGAACACCTCCGGCTCCTCCTTTTTCGACTTCGACAGCGGCGCGGAGTGCTCCGTGTCGCTTCTGCCGCCCGGTTCGGCGCCGTAGAACATCACGTCGTCGTCCTTGAACGCGTGGAAGAGACCGATGGCGTTCGACCCGCCGCCGACGCAGGCCACGCAGGCGTCGGGCAGGTCGCCGTGCAACTCCTGAATCTGCTCGCGGGCCTCGTGGCCGATGACCGACTGGAACTCTCGAACCATCCGCGGGAAGGGGTCCGGGCCGACGGCACTCCCGACGAGGTAGTGGGTCTCCTCCATGTTGGCCGCGAAGTCCTCGAGCGCCGCGTCCACCGCCTCGGCGAGGCCCTCGTTGCCCCGCGTGACCTCCTCGACCTCCGCGCCGAGGAGGCGCATCCGGAAGACGTTCATCTCCTGGCGGTTGACGTCCTTGCGACCCA
>CAZEIO010000194.1:0-3446 GCA_964512525.1 uncultured Halobacteriales archaeon | reverse complement strand
CGGCCTGCCCCGGCGGGTCGTAGTACGTGCAGTAGGTGCAGGTGTACCGGCAGGCCGTCGTCAGCGGCAGGAAGACGTTCCGGGCGAAGGTGAGGCGGTCGGCACTCTCGACGTCGGCGGGACCGACGCTCGCCGCTCGCTCGACGGCATCGGGGTCGGCCGCGCGGTCCAGGCAGTCAGTGACGCCGTACCGCTTTGCCTCCGGAATCGACTCCATCCGACACCGCCTGCGGGCGGCGCGGACAAAAGGCTTGAGTTGCGCTCCGGGCGCGGGCGGTCAGTCGGCCGGAGCGTCGGGGCCGCCGTCGCGGACCACGCCGACCCGCCCCTCGTGGACGTGGAGGTCGAACCCGGCCCGCCGGAGCCACCCCCGCGACCGCGGGCCGCCGTGCAACAGGACCTCCGGGAGGTCGTCGCGTTCGTCCACGTCCGTCGAGAGGCGGTACGAGTCCACCCGCCGGAGGGCCGCACCGACCTCCCGCACCTGCCGGCGGTGGTCGCGGAAGGAGACCCCGTGGTAGTCCACCCGGAATTCGGGGTGGCGCGCGACGACGGCGTTGGTCCCGCCGCCCCGGCCCGGCACGAGCGTCACCGGTCGCCGCCCCCCGGCGTCGGCGCCGTCCCGGAGGAGGCGTCCGACCGCTCCGGGCGTCGCCAGCGCGAGGTCGGCCATCACCACCGCGACCGGACCGGCGGTGGTCGCGAGACGGTCGTTGACCGCCGGCGTGAGGTCGCGTTCGTCCACGACGACCTCGGGGACGAGGTCCGAACCCGTGGCCCACTCGCTCTCGGCCCCGGCGTCGGCGTCGTCGCCCGGGTCGTACGTGCCCGTCGCCGGCCCGGCCGCGTCCACGAGCGTCGCGGGCGGCGGCAGCGGTGCCGTCGAGAGGACGGTGACACCGTCAACGCCGTGGTGGCGGTCGGCCGCCGCACCGACGGCGGCGAGGACGTCGCCGAGCATCGCCCGGGCGAACGCCGAGCGCTCCGCCTCGTCGAGCGTCGGGGCGAGCCGCGTCTTCGGGCGGCGTTCGTCGAACGGGACCACCACGCGCATGGCCCGGCGTTCGGGACTCGGGACTTAAGCGGTTGCGCTCGCGGGTGGTGTCACGCCCGAAGACGGACAGAGAGGGCCAGACGGGACGACGAGAGACGACGACCGACTACCGGAGTTTCGTGTCGCCGCCCTGGCCCTGGCGGTAGAAGTAGATGCCGACGCCGGCGACGACGAGGACCACCACGACGACGGCGGCGACGAGCGTCGGCGGAATACCGTCGCTCTCCTGCGCGGCGAGGGCGGCGTTCGCGCTCTGCTCGGCGTCCTCCGCCAGCGAGACGGCGTTGTCGAAGTTCTCGTTGACGTACGCCGACCGGGCGTTCTGGAAGTCGGACTCGGCCTCGCCCACGTCGAGACCGGCCGCCCGTGCCTCCTCGAGGGCGGCCTTCGCGTCGTCGAGTGCCTGTCGCGCCTCGCGGCTGTCATCGGTGAAGTGCTGGGCCCGCCACTCCTCCACGGGGCTGTCGGCGCCGCCCTCGCCCTGGTCCTGACTGACCCGCATCACGAGGAAGGACTCGGCGCTGCCCTCGTCGCCGAGTTCGGGGTAGGTGTACTCCTCGACGGAGGGAACGGTGCCGGTGACCGAAACACGCACCGTCGCCGGCGCGGGACTGGCGTCGGTGCTGACCCGCAGCTGGCTCGGGTCGTCGAGCGCCGAGGGGTCGAGCGTCTGGCCGTTGACCTGCACCTGTCGTATCTGCTGGCCCTGCTGGTCGAGGAAGGTTATCGTCCACGTCGGGTTCTCGAGGTCCGTCTCGCCGGCGACGGCCCACTCTCCGAGATTGGGATTCTGGTAGAGTTCTGTCAGCGTCGCCGTCGCGGTTATCGTCTCGCCGCTCCGCTCGGCGTCGGTGACGTCCTCCTGACTGACGGTGACGGCGGCCGCGGTGCCGGCGGTCACGAGGCCGACGGCGACGAGGGCGACGACGAACCGGAGCCGCGTCCGTGAGAGTCTCATCACCCCCAACCGGCGACGGGCGCATCCTTCGCTCTTTCGCTCACGTGTGACGCCCGTCGGGCGAGTGACAGGACCCCGCCGAGACGGGCAAAACAGTCATAGCCGTCTCGGTCGTCACCCGGTATCGATGGTCGTCCTCCAGGTCGGTACCGCCGTCGCCGTCGTCGGACTGACGCTGCTGGTGCTACTGGTCGTTGCCGTGTCCAGCGCAGTGACCGTCGTCGCGGCCAACGAGCGGTACGTGCTGACCGTCCTCGGGGAGACCCGGGGCGTCCTCGAACCGGGGCTCAACGTCGTGCCACCGTTCGTCAGCCAGACCTACCGGTTCGAGATGGGCGACCGACGCCTCGAGTTCGAGACCGAGGCGCTGTCGGCCGACGAGGTGCCGACCGTGGTGCGGGGAACCGTCACGTTCGCGGTCACGGACCCGGCGCGAGCGTTCGCGGCCGACGGCGGCCACCGGCGCGCACTCGCCGGCGACGCCCGGGAGGCACTCCGGGAGCGAGTCGGGGAGCGAGACCACCAAGAACTGGCCGACGCCGGCCGGTCGCTGGGACTCTGGCTCCGCGACGCCGTCGGGGACCGCGCCGAGAAGTACGGCGTCGAGGTGCGGGACGTCGAGGTCGAGGGGGTCGAGCGGGCGGCGGCGTAGTCGGGTCGGAGACGGGAGTGAGGAGAGCGGCGAACCGAGTCAGAACAGCGGGTCGAGTTCGTCGGCGTCGTCCTCGACGAGTTCCTGGAGTTGCCGTTCGCTCTCCTGGCGAATCTCCTCGATGTTGTCCTGGGCCTCGATGGCGACCTGCTGGAGTTCCTTGATCCGGGGGACGTCGGTGACCCCCGAGAGGAGGACGGCGGCGTCCACGTGGTCGGCCTTCGGGCGGGGATAGTCGCCGCCCCGGACCTCCATGCTACCGGTCTCCTCCTCCAGCCACTTGCGGCCGCGCTCCATACCCTTCCGGTTGATGTGGTTCGAGGGACCGGACATCACGAGGAGGGCACGCTCTGCGCCGCGTATCTCGCAGGGCAGGGTGAGGCGACCGAGTGCGGCCTTGCGGACGAGACTGGTCACCCGGTTGGTGGTGTTGGCGTCGTCCATCTCGTCGTCGCCGCCGCCACCCCCCTTGATCCGCGAGAGCAGGCCCTGGTCCTCCGGCTGGACTTCCTCGGTGGCGTAGCCGACGGTGGAGACCCCGCCGCTCGCGAGCGTGTTGATTATCTCCGAGGAGTCAACGACGCTCTCGGCGACCTCCTGTCCGGGAGCGACCTCGCCGGCGCCGAAGAGGACGCCGAAGCGGTTGACGATCTCGCGGTTGATCTGGTCGTAGCCGCTCTCGACGGACTCACCGGACTGGCGCCACGCGTCGTTGTCGAACACGAGGAGGTTGTCCACCTCGCGGACGAACGTCTGGAACGACCGCGCCGCGTTCAGCGTGT
>CAZEIO010000193.1:0-3479 GCA_964512525.1 uncultured Halobacteriales archaeon | reverse complement strand
GCGGACGTCTGGAACGAACACGGCAACGTGGGACTCGTCGTCGGCGCGACGACGCCCGCGGAACTCGAACGGGTGCGCGAGACGGTGGACCTGCCCTTCCTCGTCCCCGGCGTCGGCGCACAGGGTGGCGACGCAGAGGCGGCCGTCGAACACGGTCTCGCCGGCGGCGTCGGTCTCGTCAACTCCTCGCGGGGTATCATCTTCGCCGGCGACGACGCACCGCGTGCGGACGACCTCGACGGGTACGCTCGCGCGGCAGGCGAGGCCGCGAAGCGCCTCAGGCGACGCCTCGAACGGTATCGCTGACCGGCGAGGCTCGTCGGTGTTATCAGTCGGCCGACCCATGACGGGGCATGAGCGTCCAACGCACGGTCGCGGCGGCGGTGGTCGCGGCGATGGTGCTGACGGCCGGGTGTAGCGTCCTCACCGGCGACGAACCGGTCCGGTTCGAGTCCTCCCCGGCGACGGTGTCCGACGCGGCCACGTCGGAGACGGGCTACGAGGAGACGGCCGTCTCCGAGGAGGTGCGCAGTCGCACCTTCTCGGCCGGGGGACGAGAGCGCGCCGTCGAGGTGACCAACCACCGCGCGCAGTACGAGCGCCAGTTGGACCTCGGCCCGCTCGGGACCCAGCGCGCGGGCGTGTTCGCGGTCCTGTCGAGTCCGGCGGTCGAGGTGCTCGGCGAGACGTTCAACCCCCTCGCCGACCTGTCGGAAGAGGAGATACTGGACCGCTTCGACTCGCAGTACGACGACCTCACCGTCGGCGACCGCGTCGGGAACCGGACGACGACCGTCCTCGGCCAGCAGACGACGGTCGAGAAGTTCGATGGGACCGCCGCTCTCGCCGGGACGGAGGTGGACGTGTTCGTCCACGTGACGAAGGTCCGACACGGCGACGACTTCGTTGTCGTCGTCGCCGTCTACCCGCAACGACTGCCCGGCGAAGAAGAGAACGTCTTCGCGATGCTCGACGGACTCGAGCACGACGACGGGTCGTGACGACTGTACGGCCACGAACTACAGTTCGTAGTGGTCCACGTCCGGGTGCGAGTCGGCGTCGTCGCGGGTCCGGTCCACGTTGTCACCACGCCCGACGCCGAGTTCGGCAACACACTCCACGCAGACGTCGTGGTCGTCGTCGTGGTGGTCGGCACAGACCAACCCACCGCAGCGGTCACAGCGGTGGTCGGCGTCGGCCGAAGAACAGACCTGACAGAGGCCACCGACGTTCATGCGCCAACGTCGGTGACCCAGCGTCTTGAACCTCCCGCCGGAGGCGAGACGTTTACACGCCTCGAAGCCCACCTGCGGGCGTGGCCCGATCCACGCTGCTGGTCGCGGTTGGGGCGGTCCTCGGCGGCATCGCGGTCCTCCTGACCGCACTCGCCGCCGCCTTCGAGCCGCTGCTCGTCTTCCTCGCCGTGCCCTTCGGGGCCGCTGGCTACCTCATCTGGTACCAGGGAACCGGTCGGCTCGCGGCCCGCGCCCGGCGGGAGGCCCGTGCCGGTCGGACGGCAGAGCGCGGCCGACGGCGCGGCCGCCCCCCAGGCGAGGACGGTACCCGGTCCGACGGCGCCGGGCCGCGGTGGGCCGACTCCGAGGCGGCGGACCGGCGGGCACGTGCGCGACGGCGGGCCGCCGAGGCGAGTGCCGGCGTCCGGTCGGACTCGGGAACCAAGGGGACGTCGTTCGGACGGGACCGTGGCCGGAGTTCGCGCGAGCGGCGGCGGCCGCCGGACAACGAGCGGGCGATGACCGACCGCGAGGCCCGGTCGGTCCTCGGCGTGGACCGGGATAGCGACGAGGAGGCCGTCCGGACGGCCTACCGGGAGCGAGTGAAGGAGACCCACCCGGACACGGACGGCGGCGACGAGGAGGCGTTCAAGCGGGTGACGGCGGCGTACGAGCGCCTCGACGGTCGTCACTGACGCGCCCGACGGTCGGGGTACGATGGAGCGGTGAGGCGGGTCGTTCGCCCGAACCCGCGCGGGTCGGTCCAGACGGGAGCGTGGACGCAGTTCCTCGGGGAAGCCTTTTGTTCGTCCCGCGCTCGTACCCGGATATGAGCCCCGACCGGGGCGTGCTCGAGCGTGCCATCGAGCGCGGTGAACGGCAGGGGGGAAGTGTCGAGTTCAAGGAACGCCTCGAGAAGTCGGTCCACCTCGCCGACGGCCGGCGCGAGAGTCTCGTCGCCCAGCTTCGCCATCGCGTCCTCTCGGGCGACGGCGAGGCGACGTACGTCGTCGGCGTGACCGACGACGGCGGGCTGGCGGGTATCGAGCGGGAGGCGTTCTCGGAGTCGATGGACGTCCTCTCCCTGCTAGCAGAGGAGGCAGGGGCCCACATCGACGACGTGGACACCTTCGGCGTGGACGGCGGTATCGCCGGCGTGGCGTCGATACGCGAGGGCGCAGTGCTCGAGACGGACGACGAACACATCGTCGTCGGCACCGCCGGCCACGTGGACCACGGCAAGTCCACGCTCGTGGGGACGCTCGTCACCGGCCAGTCGGACGACGGCGAGGGCGCCACCCGTGGCTACCTCGACGTCCAGCCACACGAGGTCGAGCGGGGACTCTCCGCGGACCTCTCGTACGGCGTGTACGGCTTCGACGACGACGGCCCGGTGCGGATGGACAACCCCCACCGCAAGTCGGACCGCGCTCGCGTGGTCGAGGAGTCCGACCGCCTGGTCTCCTTCGTGGACACGGTGGGGCACGAACCGTGGCTGCGGACGACGATCCGCGGACTGGTCGGCCAGAAACTCGACTACGGCCTCCTGACGGTGGCCGCCGACGACGGCCCGACGAAGACGACCCGGGAACACCTCGGCGTCCTCCTCGCGACGGAACTGCCGACCATCGTCGCCATCACGAAGGCAGACCTCGTCACCGACGAGCGCCTGAACGAGGTCGAACGAGAGGTCGAGCGACTGCTCCGAGAGGTGGACCGCACGCCGTTGCCCGTCGGTCGCCACGGCGTGGACGCCGCCGTCGAGGAAATCGGCGCGACGGTGGTCCCGGTGCTGCGGACGAGCGCCGTGACCGGACGGGGCGTGGCGGCGCTCGACGAACTGTTCGAGCGGCTCCCGAAGACGGCCGGTGTGGGCGGTGAGTTTCGGATGTACATCGACCGGACGTACGACGTCAAGGGCGTCGGTGCCGTCGCCTCCGGGACGGTCATGTCCGGCGAGGTCGAGGCGGGCGACGAGTTGCTGATCGGCCCGTTACAGAACGGGTCCTTCCGCGAGGTGGAAGTCCGCTCCATCGAGATGCACTACCACCGCGTGGACAGGGCGAAGGCCGGTCGGATCGTCGGCATCGCGCTGAAGGACATCGCCGAGGCGGAGATTGAGCGCGGCATGGCACTCGTCCCGCGTGACGCAGAGCCGACGCCAGTTCGCGAGTTCGACGCCGAGGTGGTGGTGCTCAACCACCCGACGCGTATCGGCGACGGCTACGAGCCGGTCGTCCACCT
>CAZEIO010000192.1:0-3507 GCA_964512525.1 uncultured Halobacteriales archaeon | reverse complement strand
GCCGGTCGTCCACCTCGAGACCGTCAGCGAGGCCGCCGCGTTCTACCCCGCCAGTGGCCAGCTACTCCCCGGCGACGGCGGCGAAACGCGCGTGCGGTTCAAGTTCCGTCCCTACCTCGTCGAGGAGGGCCAGAAGTTCGTCTTCCGCGAGGGCCGCTCGAAGGGCGTCGGAACCGTCACCGACATCACCCCTGCCGACGACTGAACGATCGTGACACGGACGCCGGTGGAGGCGGTCCTGTTCGACCTCGACGACACGCTCTGTACGTACCGCCGGTCGGGTGCCGAACTGCTGTCGGTCGCCTTCGACCGCGTCGGCGTGGAGCCGTTCTTCGAGGTGACGGACTACTACGGTCTGTACGAGACCTTCGCCGACGACAGCGACGGAATCACCGACCTCCGGGAGCGAGCCTTCGCCGCGATAGCCGACGACCGCGGTCGCGACCCCGAACTGGGACGCGAACTGGCACGGGCCTACGCCGACGAACGCGACCACTCGAACGTCGAGCCACTGCCCGGTGCGACCGAGGCGGTCCGCTCGCTCGCCGCCGACCACCGGGTCGGACTCGTCACCAACGGCGCGCCCGGGATGCAGCGCCAGAAACTGTCGGGTCTCCCCTTCGGCGACGCCTTCGAGACGACCGTGTTCGCCGGGTACGACACGCCGGCCAAGCCGGCAGCCGACCCCTTCCGGCAGGCACTATCGTCGCTCGACGTCTCGCCGGAGCGGGCCGTCCACGTCGGCAACTCCCCGTCGGCAGACGTGGACGGCGCCCACGCCGCCGGACTGCAGGCGGCGCTGTTGCCCGAGGGGCCGCCGACGACAGCAGACACCGTCGCGGACTACCACCTCGAGACGCTCGTTGACCTGCAGACCCCGCCGTGGCGGACTCAGACGAGACGGTAGCCGCCCTCCGCCGCCTCGAAGACGCCGAACAGTGCCCCCCACGCGAGGAGGCGACGGACGCGCTCTCGCCACGTGGCCGCCCAGTCGTCCGAGCGGTGGCGCTCGTAGGCCGGTACGTGGTCGCGGAACCGGTCGAAGGCGTCGTCGGGGGTGACCGGTCCCGCCCGTTCGACGATGTCGTGGAGTTCCCGAGCGCCGTAGATGCCGGACAGGAACCGGTCGGCGAGGGTCGCCAGCTCGGGGTCGTCGTGGGTCCGAACGTAGCCGCGGTCGGTCGCCGCGACGAGTTCCAGTCCGCGGAGGAAACTCAGCCACGTCTTCGCGTCGTCCTGCGCCGGCACGTCCGCCCGCTCCATCAGCCGCACGCAACAGGACGTCTCCGGTTCGGGCGTCAGCGAGACGGCCGCCCGGACCGTCCGGAGACGGTCGAGGGTCTCGGGTGCCGGAGGAACCGGCTTCTGCCGCGCGCCGGCCATCGTCTCAGAGGTCGAAACTCTCGGCGACGACGTTTTCCTCCACCGCGCCGTGGACGTGCGTCGGGCCGCCGACGACGTCCACCGTCAGCTGTGCGGGGGCGAACGCCGCCCGGGGAACGGCGTCCAGGTCCCAGTCGGCGTCTGCGAACACTTCGCGGAAGGGACGGCCGTACTCCTCGCTCGCGACGGAGACGCAGTCGGCGAAGAGGTCGGCGTCCTCGCGTACGACGAGGTGAACCTGCCCGCCGTACACGAGAGCGTCGTTCGTCCGGGCCATGGCCGTTCGCTCGTCCCCGGCGACCGGGGCCATCGGGGCCGAACCGCTGGCCGTGACGACGTCTCCCGGGTCGTAGCCCATCTCGACGGCCCGGTACACGGCGAGTTCCGCGGCGCGTGCGGCGACGGTCACCGAGCCGGCGACGCTCGCCGTCGAGAACACAAGCAGGTACACGCCGGTCTCCTCGACGCCGGTTCGCTCTGCGACCTCGCTCGCGACGGCGTCGTCCGGCAGCGTCTCCGTCTCGACCGAGAGTGCAGTGAGGTCGAAGACGTCCACGTAGTCGATGTCGGCGAAGACGTCCTCGTCGGCGACGAGCGCCCGGGCCGGCCCGGAGCCGAGACCCTCGAAGTCGCCGACCGACAGTTCCCACCCGGCCTTCTGCGAGCACAGGAGCGAGAGGCCGGGGTGGTCGGTCTCGAGTTCGACGTGAGGAATTGGCGCGCCCGCGACGGTGTCCATCCGGGTGCCCAGCGTCGCCAGCCCCGCCGTCTGGACCTCTGCCAGCAACAGGCCCGCCTCGATGCCGCCGTCGAACTCCACGCCGAAGTCCACCACGGTCGCGCCACAGTCGAGTTCGTGGGCGCCCACCGCGAACTCCTCGGCGAACTCGAGGGCCTCGTCGACCCGCTCTATCGCCAGTCGATTGAGGCTCTCCATGGTTGCACTCTCGACGGCGCGGCGGTTGTGTCTGTCGGTCGGCCTCAGTCCGTACCCTCGTCTCGCCCGCCGTCACTGCGTGCAGGGCGGCCGAGTTCGCGTTCGACGGCATCGACCTTCGCCGACGCGGGACGGTCGTCCGTCCGCTTGTCGTCCACCTTCAGGAAGGTGGACACGCGGTCGCCCGCGACGGCCTCGTGGGCCGCCTGCGCCGCGGCGAACAGGGTCGCCGCGTCGTCGGCCTCTATCACGGTGCCCATCGGGTTGGTCTCGTAGGCGACGTCGAAGTCCTCGAGGGCGGCCACGGCGTCGGCCACGTCGGCACCCATGCTCTCCTTGCCGGTCGGTGCGACGCTGAGGAGTGCGATTGCGGTCACGGTCTATGGACGATGGAGACGGTCTAAAGGATGCGGGTACGCCCGTGATGCGGGTCGTACGAACCCGCAGCGCAGTTCTCTCCAACTCGTCGCTATCGCTTCCGCTAGAAGTCGAGAGAACTGCGCTGGCCGGGATTCGAACCCGACGGCGAGACGGTCCGCCTCGCTTCACTCGACGGCTGCGACTCGCGTGGTTCAACTCCCTCCGTTTCGCACCCGTCGCTCACGAGCTGTTCACAGCGGGATGCGCTGGCCGGGATTTGAACCCGGGTTATGTCCGTGGCAGGGACATGTGATACCGCTACACCACCAGCGCGTGCGACCAAAACTGGACGCCGAACGAGATATAATACTTCCGGACTCGTTGCCCTCCCTGTGACTCCGGGACACGGCCCGGGCGGTATCGGCACCCTTTTGTATCCGCTCGGTTGATAAATCGGCACAGTCTAGTGGCACGGCGCGGAAGTGCCACGGCATGACGCTCAGCGTACTCGTGCCGTCGTCCCTCCTCAGGGACGCCGAGGACAAGCGGGCCGCGACCCGCAAACTCGGCACGGTCGCCCGCGCGGCGACGGTCTTCCGGGTGGACCGCGTGACGGTCTTCTCGGACCCCGAGGGCGAAGGCGAATGGGGCGGCGGGTTCGTCGCCACGGTGTTGGCCTACGCCGCGACGCCCCCTTACCTCCGAAAGGAGGCTTGGGGGCAGCGGGACGAACTGGAGTACGCCGGCGTGTTGCCGCCGCTGCGCGCCGTGACACGGACCGGCTCCGGACCGGAGAGTTCGGGGTCGTTGAGACAGGGAATCGTGAC
>CAZEIO010000191.1:0-3532 GCA_964512525.1 uncultured Halobacteriales archaeon | reverse complement strand
GAACCAGCAGGACTCGCCGTCGACCCGCTCGTAGTGCTCGCCGCGTTCGTCGAAGCGTCGCTTCGCGTCCACGCTGACCACCATGCACTGGCTGCCGAAGGCGGCCGCACCCTCGGCGATGAGTGCCGGTCGCTGCAGCGCGGCAGTGTTGATGGACACCTTGTCCGCACCGGCTCGTAGAGTCTCCTTGACGTCCTCGCGGGTCCGGATGCCCGACGGTCAGCGGGATGAACACTTCGTCGGCGATGTCCTCGACGACGTCGAGCATCGTCTCCCGTCCCTCCGCCGAGGCGGTGATGTCGAGGAAGACGAACTCGTCGGCCCCGGCCTCGTTGTACCGCCGGGCCATCTCCACCGGGTCACCCGTGTGCTCTAGGTCCTGAAAGTTCACACCCGTGTACACCGCCGGCTCGCCGTCGTCGTCGAGGTCCACGTCGATACAGGGGATAATCCGCTTCGTGAGGGCCATCTGGTGGCTCACCGTACAGCGCCGGTCCCCAAAAGGCCCCCGACACGGCGAGTGCGGGTGGTCCGCGCGACGGTCCAGCTGTCGCCGGTGAGTGTGGTTTCACCCGTGAACAGCCACCACCCCCCTCAGCCCCCGCCACGAGTGGCTCGCGTCTCCGAGCGGTCGCGGGCGACGTGAGCGCTGGCGCCGCCGACCGCACCGAGGACTGCCCCCACGACGAACCCCGCGGCGGCGCCCAGCGACGCGAACGGCACCACGCCAGCCGCCGGGTTCACCGACCCCGCACTCGCCGGTACGAACCCGAGTGCCAGCACCAGCCCCCCGAGACCGACGACTGCACCGGCGACCGTCCCGCCGAGTGCCGCCGCCAGACCCCCCGCCAGCAGGCGGTCACGGAGAGCCCTGGCGTGGCGTGACCCGGCCACCGCCCCGCCGAGGACGGGTGCCAGCGCAACGAGGAGTGCGAACGTCCACGGCGGCACCCAGTTGCCGACCACGGCGGCGGTCAGGAGACCCACGAAGGGCAGTGAGACGATTGCCACGAGACCGAGGACCGCGGTGACGATCGCACCGGCGAGGACGCGACCGACCGCTCTCCGCGGGACCATCGCGCCGACGTTCCCGGGCGACGCACATCAACGCTCTGGCGGTTCAGTCGAGGACGGACGCGTCCACCCGGTCGTACTCCGTCTCGCAGGGCGGCCCGGGGGCGTACTCGTAGTCCACGCCGGCACTCCCGAACGAGAGCACCGAGGACGACCGGGTACCGAAGCCGTCGCCGTGGACGCAGGCCCCGAAGTCGTGGTCGGCGACGGCCGCCCGGGCGCGCTCGCGCCACTCTGCGGCACTCTCGCTCGGCTCCGGCTGGAGGTGGGCCCGCAGTCGGTCGGCGCCGGCCGCCTGCTCTTCGCCCGCCACACGTCGGCGCTCGGGGACGACGTACCGGCCGTCGGCGCCGACGTTGACGACGACGTGAACCCCGGGTTCGAGCGTCCGCGTCCGCAGTGCGCCGTCGTACTCGACGTAGATGGCGGCCACGGGGTCTTCCTCGCCGGTCGTCGGTCCGTCACTGCGGTCGAAGGCGGCCGGCGGCCGACCGGCGAAGCCGTCCGCGACGAGGAGGTTGAAGCCGGCGTACTCGTGGTCGGCGACCGACCGTTCGACGAGGCGGGCAGCCCGTTTCGCCGTCGGCTGGTCGAGCACGTCCCGCATCAGCAGCCCGCGTGACCGCTCCCCGTCGCGGGGCGTCTCCGTCCAGCGATTGGTGACGCCTGCGAACAGTCCCCGCTCGTTGTAGCCGATCCAGGTGCCCCCGGCGTCCTCGTCCCGCGGCGTCACGGTCCTCAGTTCGCCCTCGTGTCGCTCCGGGCCGACCGACGGTCGGTCGAGGCGCTCGTCCCTGTTGGCGGCGACCACCAGCGGCTCGTCCGCGAAGACCTCCCAGGCGACCGTCAGCGTGCACATGCCACCGACTACTCCGTGGAGACTCAAAAACCCGCGCGAACCAGCGTCACTCGCCCGACTCCCGCCGGCCCTCGCTGCCGTCCCCGCCGGCCGCGATCGCCCGGGCCGCCTCGCGGTCCACGGTGCCCGACGCGGTCCGTGGCAACTCCGCGACGAACCGCACCGTCTGCGGCACGGCGTGGCCGGGGAGGGCCTCGCGGCAGGCCGTCAGCACGGTCTCTCGGGTCGGCGCTTCACGGTCGGTACCCTCGGCCGACGGCGTCGTCCGTTCCTCGCGGACCACCAGTGCCGCAACCCGCTCGCCCCACTCGGAGTCGGGAACGCCGACGACCGCCGCCGACCGGACACCCGGGACCGACCGCACGACGTCGGCCACCGTCTCCGGGGCCACGTTCTCGCCACCGGTCACGATTCGGTCGGACCGCCGGCCGTGGACGTACAGTCGGCCCTCGGCCAGATGTCCGCTGTCGCCCGTCCGGAACCACCCGCCGGCGAACGCTGCGGCGGTCTCTTCGGGTGCTCCGTAGTAGCCAGGTGTCACCGTCGGCCCTCGCACCAGCACCGCCCCGCGCTCGCCGGGATCACACTCCCGGAAGCCGTCCGGCGCGCTGTCTCCGCGTTCACGGGCGGTCGTGGCGTCGGTCCCGTCGTCTTCGACCGGCCGTGCGACCACCACGTCGGTGAAGGCGAGCGGTCGCCCGACGGTGCCGACGTTGGCCGTCGCCTCCCCGGGTCGGGCGGTCGTCACCTGCGACGCCGTCTCGGTCGTGCCGTAGGTCGGACAGACCGGCACGCCCCGCCGGTCGCTCTCGGCTATCAGTTCGTCGGATGCCGGGCCGCCGCCGAGGAGGACGAACCGGAGCGACGCCGGCAGTGCGCCCGGGCCGTCGCGGGCGTCGGCGGTCTCGAACAGCCGTCGCAACTGCGTCGGGACCAGCGAGACGCCCGTGGCGGCGTGGTCGTGCAGGGCGGCGAGCGTCCGGGCCGCGTCGAAGCCACCCCTGCCCGACGCCTCTTCGGGCGTCGGCGTTCGCTCGACGACGACCGCCGTCGTGCCGTACAGCGCACACCGGTAGAACGGGGCGATGCCGCCCATGTGGTACGCCGGCAGCTCGCAACACCAGCGGTCGCCGGGGCGAACGCCCAGACGCAGTGCCGACCCCATCGCACTCGCCAGCACGTTGCCCGCCGACAGCGACACCGGCTTCGGGTCGCCGGTCGTCCCCGACGTGTACAGCACCAGCAGACGGTCGTCCAGCCCCCACCGTGTGGGCGTCACCGGCACCGGCTCAACGTCGTCGAGCTGCGTAACCCGCTCCGTCTCGGTCGCGTCGAGCGAGGCGACGGGGAGTGAGACGTCCCCACTCGCGGCCGTCGCTGCCACGGCAACCGTTTCCGTCGGGCGCTCGCAGACGACGGCCGTCGCGTCGGCGCGGTCGAGTCTGTCGCGAACGTCTTCGGCCTCGCCGCGCGGGTCCACCGGCACGAGGGTCGCGCCGAGACGGGCGGCGGCGTGGACGAGCGTGACCGCATCGACGCGAGTTCCGACGAGTGCGCCGAGGTGGTCGCTCGCCGACACGCCGAGTGCCGCCAGACGCC
>CAZEIO010000190.1:1329-3547 GCA_964512525.1 uncultured Halobacteriales archaeon | reverse complement strand
GGTCGTCGTCCACATGGGCGTCGGCGAGGGCGGACAGGCGCTCGCGGACGCCGAGGACATCCTCGCGGAGGTGACGAACCAGCGGCCAGTGCGGACGCAGGCGAAGGCGACGACGCCGGACTTCGACATCCGCGAGGGCGAACCCATCGGCGCGAAGGTGACGCTACGGGGCGACCGTGCGGAGGACTTCCTCGAGCGGGCGCTTCCCATCGGCGACGTCTCGCCGTCGCAGTTCGACGAGACGGGCAACGTCTCCTTCGGCGTCGAGGAACACACGGAGTTCCCGAGCCAGGAGTACGACCCGAACGTCGGCATCTACGGGCTGGACGTCACGGTCAACCTCGTGCGTCCGGGCTACCGTGTCGCCAAGCGCGAGAAGGTGACCCGCCCGATTCCGTCGAACCACCGCCTGACGCCCGAGGACGCAATCGAGTATCTCGAGACCACAATGGACGTGACCATCGAATGAGCGTGAACGAATCGACGGACGACGAGGAGGCCCCCGACGCGGAGGCCCGCCAGGAAGACGCCGAGCGGACGGGCAACACGCACGTCTGCCGGATGACCGGGCGCAAGCAGGGTCTCGTCGGCAAGTACGACATCTGGCTCTCGCGACAGTCATTCCGCGAGGTCGCCCGGGACATGGGCTTCGAGAAGTACGACTGACAATGACAGCGAACGACCCACTGGCGAGTGCGCTCTCGGGCATCGACAACGCCCAGAGCGTCGGCCAGTTACGACACACCGTATCACCCGCCTCGAACGAGATCGGCCAGGTGCTCGAAGTACTGTACGACCGCGGCTACGTGGACGGCTTCGAGCGCCGCTCCGAGGGCCGTGGCGGCGAGTTCGAGGTCGAACTGAACGGCCGCATCAACGACTGTGGCCCCGTCAAGCCCCGCTACGCCGTCGGCGTGGACGACTTCGAGCAGTGGGAGAAGCGCTACCTCCCCGCCCGGGACTTCGGGAGTCTCGTCGTCACGACCTCCCACGGCATCATGAGCCACTACGAGGCCCGCGAGAAGGGCGTCGGCGGCCAGATAATCGCCTACGTGTACTGATGCAAACGACACTCCACATTCCGGACGAGGTATCGGTCGCCGTCGATGGACTCGACGTGACCGTCGAGGGACCCAACGGCGTCGTCGAGCGCCGACTCTGGTACCCCGACGTGTCCGTCGGCGTCGATGGTGACACCGTCGTCGTCGAGGGCGACGGCGACGACCGCAAGACGAAAGCCACCGTCGGCACCTTCGAGAGCCACGTGCACAACGCCTTCCACGGCGTGACGGAGGGCTGGGAGTACGAGATGGAGGTCCGCTACGAGCACTTCCCGATGCAGGTGCGCGTCGAGGGGAGCGAGGTCGTCATCGAGAACTTCCTCGGGGAACAGGCCCCGCGGCGGTGTACCATCGTCGGCGACACCGAGGTCTCGGTGGACGACCCGGTCCTCACCATCACCGGCCCCGACAAGGAACACGTCGGCCAGACCGCGGGCAACGTCCGCGAGACGACCCGCGTTCCCGACAAGGACACCCGCGTGTTCGACGACGGCATCTACGTCACCGAGCGACCCTCCGGGGAGGTGACCGGCTGATGGCGGACCCCGAGGAACTCGAGGAGATAAGCGGCGTCGGCGAGGCGAAGGCCGACGCCCTGCGCGAGGCCGGCTTCAGCACGGTGGAAGACGTGCGTGGAGCCAGCCAGGACGAACTCGCCGAGGCCGACGGCGTCGGAAACGCGCTGGCGGCCCGGATCAAGGCAGACGTCGGCGAGCTCGAGATCGACGAGGAGGCCGACGAGGACGCCGAGATCGAGGACGAGGACGCCGAGGCGGAGGACGAGGAGACCGTCGAGACCGAACTCCGGCCCCGCGGTCACGCGGACAAGACCCCGGAAATCGACGCCGAGACCGGGCGACTGCTCGCGGAGCGGCGCTCGACCACGATGCCGAAGTTCAACCGGCAGGACCACCACAAGAAAAAACGCGTCAAGACTTCGTGGCGCCGTCCACGCGGTCAGCACTCGAAGCAGCGCAAGGGCATCAAGGGCAAGGGCGACACCGTCGAGGCCGGCTTCCGCACGGCGACGGCGGTGCGCGGCCGCCATCCCAGCGGCTTCGAGGAGGTCCGCGTACACAACACCGACGACCTCGACGGCGTGGACGGCGACACGCAGGCAGTCCGCATCGCCTCGGCGGTCGGCGGTCGCAAGCGCG
>CAZEIO010000190.1:0-1319 GCA_964512525.1 uncultured Halobacteriales archaeon | reverse complement strand
GGAGGCGATTACCCGCGAGGACGTCCGCGAACTCGTCGGGGAGGGCGTCATCCGCGCCCACGAGGCACGCGGCAACTCTCGCGGGGCGGCCCGCGAGCGCGAGCGCAAGCGTGCCGACGGCCACGGCAAGGGCCACGGCAAGCGCAAGGGTGCCGCCGGTGCCCGGCAGGACCCGAAGGAGGACTGGCAGGCCCGGGTTCGCGCCCAGCGTCGGCGCGTCCGCGAGTTGCGAGACGCCGACGAGATAGACGCCGACCAGTACCGCGAGCTGTACGGTATGATAGCCGGCGGCGAGTTCCGCAGCGTCGAGCGACTGGAGAACTACGTGACCAACAACTACGGTGATCAGTGAGATGGCGACAGGACCACGCTACAAGGTGCCGATGCGGCGCCGCCGGGAGGTCCGGACGGACTACCACCAGCGTCTGAAGCTGCTGAAGTCCGGCCGACCCCGCCTCGTGGCCCGCAGGAGCAACCGACACACGACCGCACAGTTCGTGATTACCGGGCCGCAGGGCGACGAGGTCGTCGCCAGCGCCCACTCCTCGGACCTCCGCGAACACGGCTGGGAGGCGCCGACGGGCAACCTGCCCGCGGCCTACCTGACCGGTCTGCTCGCGGGCGTCCGGGCACGAGAGGCAGACGTCGAGACGGCAGTGCTCGACATCGGCCTGAACAGCCCCACCCCCGGCGCGAAGGTGTTCGGCGTCCAGGAGGGCGCCATCGACGCCGGCGTAGAGATTCCCCACAACGACTCCGTGCTGGCGGAGTGGCCGCGCACCCGCGGCGAGCACATCGCGGAGTACGCCGAACAGGTGGAGGGCGACCTCTACAGCGGGGACTTCGACGCGACAGACCTGCCGGAACACTTCGACGAGACCAGAGAGGTGCTACTCGAATGAGCGAAGCAGGCGGCTGGCAGCCCCGGACCCGGCTTGGCGAGAAGGTCCAGGCCGAGGAGATAACCGACATGGAGCAGGCGCTGGCGTCCGGGCTCCCGCTGAAGGAACCGGAGGTCGTGGACCAGTTGCTGCCGGGCCTCGACGACGAGGTACTCGACATCAACATGGTCCAGCGGATGACCGACTCCGGGCGCCGGGTGAAGTTCCGGTGTGTCGTCGCGATCGGCAACCGCGACGGGTACGTCGGGTACGCCGAAGGGCGCGACGACCAGGTCGGGTCGGCGATCCAGAAGGCGATCGACATCGCCAAGCTCAACGTCATCAAGGTCGACCGCGGCTCGGGCTCGTGGGAGGACCGCTCCGACGAGCCCCACTCGCTGAAGCGCCGCACCGAGGGCAAGGCCGGCTCCGTGACCG
>CAZEIO010000189.1:0-3603 GCA_964512525.1 uncultured Halobacteriales archaeon | reverse complement strand
TCGCGCTCCGCTTGTCGTAGAGCATGCTCCACGACGTGAACTCCGGTTGACTCACCCGTTTGCCCTGTTTCCACCGTTCAACGCAGCCTTTCGTCGCTTGTACGGCGCGTCGGATGGCTTCTTGAACGAGGTTCGCGGTAAGGTCAGTCTCTTCGCGGAGTTCCTCGTAGAGCGCGCCCCGTGCAGTTGTGTTGGCCGTGACGCACTCAGTGTGAGAAACGTCAGACCAACAGAACTCGGCAGCACGGTTAGCGCAGTGAAGGAACTGACGAGCTGATTCGTGGAGATCCTCCTGTCGCTCGTCGGGAACGACGAGTTTGACAGGTGCGGTACGCCGGACCTCCATATTTCAGATTAGTAACTGACAGTTATTAAATACTTGGAGGTCGGGCGGTCGTCGTATTCCAACAGTATCGCATCATGTCGGGTTCCTCTTTGGCCTACTCGCTCACTCTGTTCACTCCTCAAGGCCGGAGGCTCCACCTCGAAAGTGCTGAGGCCGCGACCGCGCAGTTTACCCCGCTCCGTCGGGTACGAACGGTATGCGCGTCGCCGTCTTCGGGGCCGGGTACGCGGGCGTGACCGCCGCCCGCCGGTTGGAGTCTCGACTGCCAGACGACGTCGAACTGGTCGTCGTGGACGAGGACGGACGCCACCTCGTCCAGCACGAGGTCCACCGCGTCGTCCGTCGGCCGGCACTGGCCGACGTCATCGAGTTCGACGCGGCCGACCTCCTCGACCGGGCGACGGTGCGGACCGCTCGCGTCGAGCGACTCGACCCCGACGCGGGCGTCGCCGAACTCGCCGCGGACGGCGGGAGAGGGAGCGACCGCTTCGAGTTCGACTACGCCGTCGTCACCGTCGGTGCGGAGACGAACTTCTACGACCTGCCCGGTCTCGACGACCACGCCACGCCGCTGAAAAGCGTCGCCGACGCCGAGGCGATCCGAGAGGAGTTCCTCGGCCTCCCCGCCGGCGGCCGCGTCGTGGTCGGCGGCGCGGGTCTGTCCGGCGTCCAGGTCGCCGGCGAACTCGCGGCACTGGCCGACGAGCGTGGTCTCGACCGCGAGGTGGTCGTCCTCGAGATGGCCGACTCGGTGGCGCCGACGTTCGACGCCCGCTTCCAGTCGGCGGTCCGGGACGCCCTCGACGACGCTGGCGTGGACGTGCGGACCGGCTGGCGAGTGCAGCGTGCGACGGCGACGGCCGTCGAGGCGGACCGCGGCACCGTCGAGTGCGGACAGGTGGTCTGGACCGGCGGCATCCGCGGCGACGACGCCCTCGGCGGGGACCGGCCGGTCGTGGACCGGCGACTGCGACTCGGCGAACGTGCCTTCGGCGCGGGCGACGCCGTCCGCGCGGTGGACGTGGACGGCGAACCGGCGCCCGCGGCCGCCCAGACCGCCATCCGACAGGCGCCCATCGCCGCCGACAACGTTGCGCGACTGGTGGCTCACGACCGCGACGGCGACGGCTTCCGCCCACGCCTGCAGTCGTACGACTACGACTCGCTGGGGTGGGTCGTCAGCGTCGGCGACGACGCCGTCGCACAGGTCGGCCCGACCGTCCTGCGGGGGCGGACGGCGACGGCGGCGAAGACGGCAATCGGCGCGGGCTACCTCTCGAAGGTGGGTGCCGTCAGCCGGGCGATGGACCTCGTCAACGAGGAACTCGGACTGGGCGACGCCGTCGCCGACGACGTGCCCGTGGACGCGGAGTGACCGCGGGACGCGTGCCCTCGGGACGCGGGAGGCCGGTCAGACCGGGACGCCGTAGGGGTCGATGCCCGCGACGCCGACGTCGGCGAGGACGGCGAGGACGAGGAGCGCGGCGAGCCACGCGAGGGCGCCGATGACCGCGGCCCGGAACCAGCCGGTCCGGTAGCGCTCCCGGAGGATGCCGACCCAAACGACGAGTCCGAGCACCGACGCCAGCCGTCCGCCGGTGACGCTCAACTCCGACAGCGCGAGGTCGAGAAGCCACCACGCGACGGCGCCGAGACCGGCGGTGAAGACCGCGTGTCCGAAGCTTCGTTTCTTCAGCGCGAGCGTCGCGCCGAGATATATGGCGAGGCCCCCGACCAGCAGCGACACCGCGAGCACGACGAGACTGCCGGCTGTCGTGGTCATGACGGTCGTTGTCGGCGGCGGATAAATAGCCTGACGCCGGCGCAGCCGTGTCGCCCCGGTCAAGCGTCCGACGCCGTGACGGGGTCCACTATCTCAGGGAGGTCGGCCGCGATGCGGTCGCGCTCCTCGGCCAGCCACGGCGGGAGACGGAGGTCGCTCCCGAGGTCGGCGACGCTCTCGTCGGCGGTGAAGCCGGGGTCTGGCGTCGCCATCTCGAAGAGGACGCCGCCGTCGGTGCGGAAGTACACCGACCGGAAGTAGGTTCGGTCCACCACGTCGGTCACCCGGAGACCGTACTGGCGGGCGAGCGTCTGCCAGTGTGCCTGTTGCTCGCGGTCCGCGGCGACGAAGGCGACGTGGTGGACCGTCCCGACGCCGCCCACGGCGGGGTCGCGGTCGGGCGTCGTCAGGTCCACGACCCGTCCCTGCGGGCCGTCCGCGAGGAAGCGGTGGCGGCCGTCGGCCGACGCGGTCCGTTCGAGTCCCATGTCGGCGAGGAGGGCGGCGGTGTCGTCGAGCGACCGCAACGAGAGCGTGACGCCGTGGAAGCGACGAATCTGGCGCTCGGCGGGGACGGGCGAGTCGGCCCAGCGGGTGCCGTAGGCCGTCTCGCTCGCGACGAGTTCCAGCGGAATCCCGTCGGGGTCGGTGAATGCGAGGTACTGCTCGCCGAACCGTTCGCCGCGGTGGACGGCGACGCCGGCGTCGGCGAGGCGGTCCGCCCAGTACGGGAGCGAGTCCGGCGGGACGGCGAAGGCGGTCGTCGAGACCTGGCCGGTGCCGACGCGGCCCTCGCGGCCGTCGGCCCCCCACGGGAAGACGGTGAAGGCGGTGCCGGGCGTCCCCGCGCCGTCCGCGAAGTAGAGGTGTGGCGTCCCGGGGTCGTCGTGGTTCACCGTGCGCTTGACGAGACGCAGGCCGAGCGTCTCGACGTAGAAGTCCACGCACGCCTGTGCGTCGCCGACCACCGCGGTGACGTGGTGGAGACCGGGCGTCGCGGGTCGGTCACTCATGCCCGGGTGTTGGTGGGCGGCGGGCAAAAGGTCGCCGTCGGCGTGGCGGCACCGTCACCGGCCGGGCAGGTTCAGGATGTCGCGAGCCTGGGCTGGCGTCGCCGGTTCGCGCCCGAGTTCGCGGGCGATGCGGACGGTCCGCTCGACGAGTTGGGCGTTCGAGGTCGCCGGTTCGCCGCGGCGGTAGTAGAGGTTGTCCTCGAGACCGACGCGGACGTGACCGCCGAGGGTCATCGCCACCGTCGTCAGCGGCAACTGGTGGGGACCGAATGCGAGCGTGTTGAACGCCGCACCGTCGGGCAGGTCCTGCACGGCGTTCAGCAGGTTCCGCGGGTGGGGTCGCTCGAGCGTTCCGGGGCCGAAGATGAGGTTGACGTAGGGCGGGTCGGGAACGGCGTCGCGCTCGACGAGGCGGTGGACCTCGTTGCGGTGGCCGGAGTTGAACGCCTCCATCTCGGGGA
>CAZEIO010000188.1:0-3610 GCA_964512525.1 uncultured Halobacteriales archaeon | reverse complement strand
AGCCGTCGTCCTCGGGCGAGACGACGAACGTGGAGATGCCGTCGTAGCCCGCGTCGGGGTCGGTGACGGCCTTGACGAGGACCGAGTTGGCGACGTTCGCGTTCGTGATGAACTGCTTCGTGCCGTCGAGGACGTACTCGTCGCCCTCCTTCCGTGCCCGGGTGTCCATGTCGGAGGCGTCCGAGCCGGAGCCGGGTTCGGTCAGCGCCCACGCGCCCATGCCGTCGCCGGTCGCGAGGGGGGTGAGCCACTCCTCCTTCTGGGCCTCGGTGCCGAACAGTTCGATGGGTTTCGCGCCCAGGGAGACGTGGGCGGCGTAGGAGAGCCCGACGGACCCGGAGACGCGACCGAGTTCCTCACAGACGAGCGCGTACATCAGCTGGTCACCCCCGAGACCGCCGTACTCCTCGGAGACGGGGACGCCCATCACGTCCAGGTCGCCCAGCGCGTCGAAGACGTCCTCGGGAAAGCGGTGGTCGTCCTCTATCTCCTGGGCGACGGGCGCTATCTCCTCCTCGCAAAAGCGCCGGACCTCGTCGCGGATCATCCGGTGCTCGCCGGGGAGACTGAAGTCCATGCGCACTGGTCGGCGCTCGGAGAGTTAAACGCACCGGAGCCACACCCCCACGGCGACCGACGGCGGTCGCCGGGACCGGAACCGCCAATGTCCCGGCTCCCGACGGGCGTGGCATGGTTCGTGTCACCGTCTGTGAACTCCCGGACTTCGAGTCGGCGGCGTTCGAGCGACGGGTCGAGACGCTCGCCGCGCACGCCGCCGACGCCGGAACCGACCTCGTCGTCCTCCCGGAACTTCCCTTCGCGCCGTGGTGGCCCGCCCGCGACCCCGCCGACAACGACCCGGACGCGGCGTGGCGCCGCGCGGCCGAGACACACGCCGACTGGCTCGGCCGCCTCACCGACCTCGACGCCGCCCTCGTCGGCTCCCGTCCCACGGTGACGGACGACAGCCGGCAGAACGAGTCGTTCGTCCGCCCCGCCGGCGGCGAGGTCGCGGGCGTCCAGCCGAAGGCGTACCTCCCCGACGAACGCGGCTTCCGGGAGGCCTCGTGGTACGACGCCGGACCGGGGTCGTTCGAGACCGTCGAGTGTGCCGGTCTCACTCTCGGTCCGCTGGTCTGTACCGACCTGTGGGCCAGCCACGAGGTGCGGGAGTACGGCCGGCAGGGGGTGGACCTGCTCGCGAACCCGCGGGTGACCGAGCGGCGGACGACGGAGAAGTGGCTGGCCGGCGCCCGGACGATGGCTGTCCTCGCCGGGGCCTACCTCGCGTCCTCGAACCGGTCGGGCACGGCGGCGGACGTGACGTTCGGCGGCACGGGGTGGGTGACGAGTCCCGACGGGACGGTCCTCGCGCGGACCGACGAGGACCACCCCGTCGCGACCGTGGACATCGACCCCGCGGTCTCGGCGGCCGCCGCCGACACCTACCCGCGAGACGCGCTCCGGCGGGCCGGGGACGGCTGACGCCCTCCATCACACCAACCGCGGATATTTGTCGGGGGGTCGCCTACCGTCGGTCGATGGTCTTCCGCCGGTGGCTTCGCGACGGAATCGAGCCGGAGCGGGTCGAACGGGTCGCCCGCGAGGCAGCCGCCCGACTGTCCGGTGACGACGTGGGCGAGGACCCCGCGTCCGTCGTCGAGCCGCTGGAGGCGGACAACTGGCTCTCGATGCCCGTCGTGGTGGACGAGCGCTACCTCGTGAAGGTGACCTCGCGGCGGAACTCGCTCGTCCACGCCCTCTTCACGGCGGGGCGGAATCTCGGCGCGTTCTCCTCGGGCGTCGAGGGCTTCTTCGAACACCACGCGGACCCGGCCGCGATGGCCCAGCACGAACTCGAGGCGACCGAGCGCATCCGCGAGGCGGGCGTCCCCGCGCCGCGGCCGCTCGCCGCCTTCGAGATAGACGACCTCGGCGTCCTCGTCTCGGAGTATCTCCCGGACCCGCAGCCGCTCTCCGCGCTCCCCGCGGAGCGGGTGCGCGACCTCGCCCCGCAGGCCGTGTCGATGCTCCGCCGGATGCACGACGCCGGCCTCGCTCACGGCGACCTGCAGGCCGAGAACCTGCTGCTGTCGGGCGATGACCTGTACGTCATCGACGCGACGAACGTCCGCGACGACCCCGCGGCGCGGACGAACGCTCGCGCCTACGACCTCGCGAGTGCGCTTGCGACCTTCGCTGGGCCGCTCGGGGCGCGCGACGCCGTGGACCTGGTGCGGACGGCGTACGACGACGGTGACCTCCTCGCCGCCCGCGAGTTCCTGCCGTTCGTCGCCCTGCGGCCGGACCACGAGTTCGACGACGCCCGGGTGGCGAGCGTCATCGACTCGGTCGTGGACGCCGACGCGGAGCCGGCGACGGCCGCCGACCCCGACCGCGTCGCCGAACTGGAGTCCGAACTCGACCGCCTGCCCTCCGACGGCGGCTGACCACCCGGCCGGCGTCGGACCGCCCGTCAACGCCGTCGTCTTCCGCCGACGACGAGCGCCCGTGCCGTCGGAATCCGCGACCGACCTCGCGAAGAGTAGGCCGTGGCTCGCAGTGTACGCCGCCCTCGCCGTGGCGCTCCTCTGGGCAGTGGTCAAGGCCGCCGTGGGTGACGTCCTGACGGCTCCCGAGTGGGCGCCCGGCGGTGCCGTCGTGCTGGGTCTGGTCTCGCCCTCGTTCGGCTACCAGGGTGCGGTCGTGCTCGCGTACCCCGCGAGGGCCGTCGAGGAGATAACGCCGCCGCAGACCGCCCGCAGCGGGTGGGCCGACCTCGACGCGGACGGCACGGGCCGTCGGTCTCCCGGGAGTGGTCGCCGCCCTGTTCGGACTGGCGACGACGCGGCTGTTCGCGGCGGCGGCCGTCGGCGGTGTCGGCTGAGCCGTGGACTACTCGTAGTCGCTGATGCCGAGGACGGCGTCGCAGTCCGGGCAGGTCCACACCTTCGGCGAGGCGGCCCGCGGCGCGCGTTCGAGGCGCCGCGCCCACTCGCTCAGGTCGGACCCGCAGTGCGGGCAGGCTGGCATGACCGACCGATCGGTCCGCCGTCACTTCAAGATACTCCGCCCGAGGACCGCCGGGACCGGCGGGCTTTTTGTCTCGTCGCCCCGTGGTGCGTGTCATGAGTCAGCAGACCCGAGAGACATACCAGCACTACATCGACGGCGAGTGGACCGAGGGCCACTCGGAGGAGACGTTCCGGTCCGTCAACCCGGCAAACGGGGACGTCCTCGGGGAGTTCCCGCGCGGTACCGAGGCCGACGTCGAGCGAGCGGTCGATGCGGCCGAGGAGGCCTTCGAGGAGTGGCGCTCGATGTCGTACATCGACCGCGCGGAGGTCCTCTGGGACGTGTACCACGAACTGCGCGAGCGCACGGACGAACTCGGCGAGATCGTCACCAAAGAGTGCGGCAAGGAGATAAGCGAGGGTCGCGCCGACGTGGTCGAGGCCTACCACATGGTCGAGTGGGCCGCGGGCAACGCCCGTCACCCCCACGGCGACGTCGTCCCCTCCGAGATTCCGAGCAGAGACGCCTACATGCACCGCCAGCCCCGCGGCGTCGTGGGCTGTATCACGCCCTGGAACTTCCCCGTCGCGATCCC